>JAEHDO010000429.1 GCA_016880375.1 Betaproteobacteria bacterium
GAGGTGGCGTAACGCTGCAGCACAACCCTGCCGACCCAGCAGCCGCCGTTGTACTCGAGGCCGCCGATGGCCTCGATGAGCTTGCTCTCGCGCAGGGAGTAGTTGAAGCGGCCGACGCCGTACCAGCCGCGGCCCAGCGGCCATTGCCCGGAAAAGTCCACCTGCCTGATGCCGGCCACGCCGCCGGTAATATCCGTCTGGTCTCTCGTATAGCGATAACTTGCATTCAGTACCTTGGCCACATCCGGTTGCCAGCGCCCGCCGACAACAAAGCGCTCGGTCTCGCCGCTGCGCGGATCGTACTGCCATGCGGTATCGAGATAGGTGTTCGGCAGCAGCCGGCCGGACAGCGCCGCCAGGAAGTCGGATGCACCGCCGGGGCGTGACGGCTCTCCCGGCAGCGTGACGTTCTGCTGGGCGAAATAGTAGCGCTGTCCCACCATGCCGCGCACATACTCCACGCCGCTCTGCGGATCGATCAGGCGCGAAGTCAGCGCCGCCGTGATCTGGTTGGCGTCGGCAATGCGATCCATCCCGGAGTAAACGTTTTCAGAGAAAATCGTCGCGAAATTGAAATCCGTCTGGCCCGAGTCGAATATCGGAATATCGTTCTGGGTGCGCTGGGGGACCAGCAGGTAGTAAAGCCTCGGCTCCAGGGTTTGCGCCAGGCTCTTGCCGAACAGGCTCGTTTCGCGCTCGAAGGCGACGCCGGCGTCGACACTGAATATCGGCAGGGTGCGCACGACGGTGTCCGGGCCGGTGCTAGCTTTCCGCTCAATCTCGTAGCGCGTCGAATGCAGTCCGATTTTCGGCGTGACATGCCAGCCCGATTGCTGCAGCGGCAGCGACAAGGTCGGATAGAAAGACAAACGCTGACCGGTATCCTTGGTCGGGTGATCGAACTTGACGTACTCGCCGTTGAAGGTGAGAGCGGTGCCGCCGAGGAATTCCGGCCTGCTTGCCGTAAGGGTGAGTTGGGGGACCCGCTCATAGGGCTTGTCCACGGGCGGAAGCGAGGGATCCTGCAGCGTCTGATAGACCTGCACGTTGGCCGCGGCCGTCCACCACCCGCCGCCATAGCTCAAGACCCCCTGGCGCAGCAGGTTGCCTTGCGAGGACTGGGCGATGCGCGTGCTGAGATCGCTGAAATAGGTATTGTCGGAAACGCCGTTGACGTTGAGCAATCCGCCAAAGCCGGAGCCCTGAGCCTGATTGTGCAGCGAAGGCAGCAGCGGATTGCCATGGCTGACCTGCAATGAATAGCCGTAACGCTTGCGATCCGCCAAGCGATCGTCAGGCAGCCATTCGACCAGCGCCTGGCCTTGATAATCCTGGGTGAGGAAGCGGTATTCCGTGTTGATCTGCACACCGCGCTTGCTCATCAGGCGCGGCGCGATCGTCACATCCATGTTGGGCGCGATGTCCCAGAAATAGGGCTGGGTGAACTCAATCCCGGATTTCGAACTGGTGCCGAAAGTCGGCGTGAGCAGGCCCGACTTGCGCTTGTTGTTGAGCGAAAACCCGAGCCAGGGAGTATAGAAAAGCGTGGTGCCCTTAAACACTACGCTGGCGTCGCGCCCCTCCCCGACCTCGTTGTCGTAGTCGAGATCGAGTTGCGCCACCCGCGCATACCAGTCCGGGTCGTCTGCCGTGCAGGTGGTGTAGGTGGCATTCGTCAGGCGCATCCTGTTCTCGCCCTGGAACTCCAGCAGGTCGGCCTTGCCGGACGCAGTCGTCAGTTTCTCCGGCTGATCCGCCACTTCTCCGGCAATCACCCTGACCGGTCTTTGCGTCTTTTCCGTTGGCAACAATGATGTGGCTTTCCCCGGGTGCAGGGTGCCGCCCTGGCCCAGGGTGTAGGGCTGCTTGGCGAGAGGGGTTCTCTTGGTTATCGAGTAGTTCGGCTGCTCGAAGCGTCCGGTGCCCTCGGTCAGGTTCAGGCGCAGCTTCGGGCCCGCCACAAATTCGGCATCCTTGGCGTAGCGTACGTTGCCCGCCGCCTCCAGTTCGTCCTCCACCGACCAGTAGGTCAGGCGGTCAGCTTTCAGTGAGGTCGTGGCCTTGCGCAATTCCGCATCGCCCTCGGCGACGATTTCGTTGTCATTGCGTCCATCGATGCGCGAGGCGGCGATGAAGGCGGGGTAGTCGGCCTTCTTGTCGACCTGCAGGGGCGTAAGCTGGCCAGCGGGTTTCAGCGCCGGCACGAGCCCGGCATCCGCGTGGGCCGAGTAGAGCGGCGGCAGGGCAGGTCGCTCCTCCACCAGCGGGGGCTGCACTTCTTGCGGCGGTTTCTGCGGGAGCGGCTGGACATCGGCGGGCGCAGCCGCCTTGGGGGCTTCTCTGGGCGCGGCCGGTCTTGCCGCAACGGCGGATTCCTTGCGCGGCTCGGTTTTTGCAGCGCCTGCTGGCGCCGGTGGCACTGGGGGACTTGCTTCCTTCGCCACGGAAACAGGGGGCTTGCTTCCCGGCTGCGCCGGGGCGACAGCGGCCGGTCGGGCCACGCTCTCATCGCGCTCCGGCTGTGCCTGCGGCATATCCTGGACCGGTTTCGCCGCTGCCGCAGGCGGCGCCGGAGGGCGCACCGACTTTGCCGCCGGTGCCCCACCCAGCAGCGCCGGATCGACGCGCAACGGCGGCAAGCTCTCGGCGGCAGAGAGTCCGCCGAACAAGCAGAGAGTGAAAGTCAGAGCAAGCCGCGCCGAAGCGTGCATCTTTGCGTTTCTTTTCTTATTTGCCGCTGCGCCACCGGAAAGGACGCCACGGCACCAATGGTAGAATCGCGTAGTTTATCACCAAGCGCGCCTTTCGAAACCTGCGCGACAGCGGCCATGCAACGCCTCGAACTGGTCCATGACTGGCTTGCCCGGCAGTTCCCCGGACGGCCGCTTTCGGTCGCGCCCGCCTCCGCCGACGCCAGCTTCCGGCGCTACTTCCGCGTCACCTTCGACGACGGCACCAGCCGCATCGTCATGGATGCCCCGCCCGAGCACGAGGATTGCCGCCCCTTCGTGCATGTTGCCGGCCTGCTGCACGAGGCCGGCGTGCATGCGCCGGAAATCCTCGCCCAGGACCTGGAGCGCGGCCTGCTGCTGCTCACCGACCTGGGCAGCACCACCTACCTCGATGCGCTCGACGAGTCGAACGCCGATGACCTCTTTCGCGACGCCCTCGACGCCCTCGTCAAGTGGCAGCTCGCCAGCCGCCCGGATGCGCTGCCGCCCTACGACGAAGCCCTGCTGCGGCGCGAGCTCAACCTCTTCCCGGAGTGGTATGTCGTCCGTCATCTCGGCACGCC
>JAEHDO010000430.1 GCA_016880375.1 Betaproteobacteria bacterium
ATCGCCTCGAAGAACGATTACCAACTCAATCAGGCGGTCAATCTTCTCAAGGGTCTGCAGATCATGCAGACCAAGTGACGGGCTGAGGCAAGGGTCATGACGCCGGAACGTGCACGTGAGTTGGCCCACCGCGTTCCCCACACGGGTCATGCCCCCGCCGTGCCCGAGCACGGCAGCATCAAACGCCGGGAAATCCGCTTCACCAGGCTGCCCCCCGGACAGGCAAAGCGCGCCGCCGAGCTGCTCGCCGGGCTCGAATACCTGGAAATCTCCCCCGGACCGCACGCGCGCGGCATCACTGTCCGTTACGACCTGATTGACTACACCTGCGAGGGGCTGGAAAAAGCCCTGCGCAACCTCGGCTACCACCTCGACAATTCCCTCTACTGCAAGATCGTCCGCGCCATCGTTTATTTCACCGAGGAGACACAGTTGCGGAACCTCACGGAGCCGGCGCGCCTGATCAAGCAGTCCAACCAGGTCTACATCAAGGCCTACCAGCAGCATCCGCACGGCGACTGCGACGACACGCCGGTCGAGTTGCGGGAAGATCGGTGAACGACAATCAACTTCTGCGCTACTCGCGCCACATCCTGCTGCCGCAGCTCGGCATCGAGGGCCAGGAGCGCCTGCTCGCGGCGCGCGCGCTGGTGGTCGGCGCCGGCGGGCTGGGTTCGCCGGCGGCAATGTACCTCGCCTCGGCCGGCCTGGGCACCCTTGTGCTCTGCGACGGCGACACGGTGGACCTCACCAACCTGCAGCGACAGATCCTGCATCACACCGCCTCGGTCGGCAGGCCGAAGGCGATATCCGGCCACGACACGCTGACCCTGCTGAATCCTGATGTGAAGGTCATTCCGCTGGAGCAGCGGCTGGAAGGCGTCGCGCTTGACGATCAGGTGGCGGCGGCGGATGTCGTACTCGACTGCTCGGACAATTTCGCCACGCGGCACGCCATCAACCGCGCCTGCGCGAAGCACCACAAGCCGCTGGTCTCCGGCGCCGCCATCCGCTTCGACGGCCAGGTCTCGGTGTTCGACCTGCGCCAGCCGGCCAGCCCCTGCTACAACTGCCTCTTTCCCGAAGGTCAGGACACGGAAGAAGTGCGCTGCGCCGTGATGGGCGTCTTCGCCCCGCTCACCGGCATGATCGGCACGGCCCAGGCGGCCGAGGCCCTCAAGCTCGTCGCCGGCTGCGGGGAATCGCTCTCGGGAAGGCTTCTGCTGCTCGACGGCCTGGCGATGGAGTGGCGCTCGATCCAACTCGGCAAGGACCCGGGCTGCACGGTGTGCAGCCCTGCTTCTTCCTGAGCGCCTACGGGCGCTTCAGCCAGATGGCGTGGCGCAAACTCGCCGGAGCGTGGGCGAACAGAACCGACAGCACGAGTACCAGCCAGAACAGCACGGCGCGCTGAGCCGGCCAGGCCAGCAGGATGCCGAGCAGGAGCAGCTTGCCGGCCATGGCCAGACCGACGTATTCGCAGAAGTAGCCGGGCCGCGACCAGGCATCCAGCGCCAGGATGGCGAGACCGGATGCCAGTGCGGTCAGACCGAAGGCGAGCCAGCGCGCCTCGGGAATGTCGCCGAGCACCCCGGCGCCAAGGCCGACTACACCGACCAGATGCATGGCGCGCAGCAGGTTGACCAGCCAGCGTTTGCCGGGAAAATCGCGGGCGGGGTCTGTCTTTCCCTTCATGCCGCCAGCGGCCGGGCAAGGATGCGAATGTCCGAGCCGACGCGTCGCAGATCGACGATTTTCAGGTCGCGGCGGCCCGCAAGGTCGGTCAGTTCCGGCAGGGGGAACATCTCGCGCCCGCTGCCGAGTAGCGTCGGCGCGAAATAAATCAGCAGTTCATCCACCCACCCTTCGCGCAGCAGCGAGCCGTTTAGCTTGTGGCCGGCCTCGACGTGCAGCTCATTCACGCCGCGCTCGGCCAGCGCCTGCAGCAGTCCTGGCAGGTCGACCTTGCCCTGCGGGTTGGGCAGCACGACCACTTCGGCGCCGGCTGCACACAGGGCGGCAGTCTTCGCCGCGTCTTCGCTTGCCGTCGCCACCAGCGCATGGCCGCCTTCGAGGATGCGCGCTGCGGGCGGCGTCTCCAGATGGCTGTCCACCACCACGCGCAGCGGCTGGCGCGTTGTTTCCACGTCGCGCACCGTCAGGCGCGGATCGTCGTCGCGCACCGTGCCGGCGCCGGTGAGGATGGCGCAGGCGCGGGCGCGCCAGGCATGGCCGTCGCGGCGCGCTTCGGGACCGGTTATCCACTGGCTCCTGCCGTTGTTCAGCGCCGTCTTGCCGTCCAGGCTGGCGGCGACCTTCAGGCGCACCCACGGCCGGCCGCGCGTCATGCGCGAGACGAAGCCGATGTTGAGTTCTCGCGCCTCGGCTTCCATGAGCCCGTCCTCGCAGGCGATGCCCGCGGCGCGGAGCATTTCCAGGCCATTGCCGCCGACGCGGGGATCGGGATCGCGCATCGCCGCCACAACGCGCGCCACGCCGGCTTCGATCAGCGCATCGGCGCAGGGCGGCGTGCGGCCGTGATGGCTGCAGGGTTCGAGCGTGACGTAGGCGGTGGCGCCGCGGGCAGCCTTGCCGGCGGCGTTCAGGGCATGGATCTCGGCATGCGCCTCGCCGGCGCGTTCGTGCCAGCCCTCGCCGACGATGCGGCCATCGCTGACGATGACGCAGCCGACGCGCGGGTTGGGGGTAGTGGTGAACAATCCCTTGCGCGCCAGCTGCAGCGCGCGGGCCATGAATTCATGGTCGCTTGCCGAGAAAGCCATCGGCCTAGGCCGGCTTGCGACGCACGCGGGGTTTTTTCACTTCGCGGATGGCTTCGCGGAACTCTTCCACGTCCTCGAAGTTGCGGTAGACCGAAGCGAAGCGCACGTAGGCGATCTTGTCGAGCCTGCGCAGTTCGCGCATGACCAGTTCGCCGACCTTCTCGGTAGGCACCTCGCGCTCGCCCGAGGCGAGCAGGCGCTCTTCGATGCGTTCGATGGCGGCGTCGATGCTCTCGGTGGTGACCGGGCGCTTCCTCAGGGCCAGCATCAGGCTGGCCAGCAGCTTGTCACGGTCGTAATCGGCGCGGCTGCCGTTCTTCTTGACGATGAGCGGCATGCGCAGCTCGACGCGCTCGTAGGTGGTGAAGCGCTTGTCGCAGGCCAGGCAACGGCGGCGGCGGCGGACGGTGTCCCCTTCCTCGTTCTCACGCGTGTCGATGACCTGCGTGTTCGGTTCCGAGCAAAAAGGACACTTCATCGCAGATCAGCCGTAAACCGGATACTTCTTGCAAAGCTCAGCCACCTTGCCGCGCACCTTGGCGATGGCCGCCTCGTCGTTAGGCGCGTCCAGCACGTCGGCAATGAGGTG
>JAEHDO010000431.1 GCA_016880375.1 Betaproteobacteria bacterium
CACCGACCTGCACTGCGCCGACTGCGACATCCACTACGCCGAGCCGACGCCGTCGAGCTTCTCCTTCAACTCGCCGCTCGGCGCCTGCGAGAGCTGCCGCGGCTTCGGCCGCATCATCGGCGTCGACTACGGCCTGGTGGTGCCGGACGAGTCGAAGACGCTGGCCGGCGGCGCGGTGAAGCCCTGGCAGACCGAGTCCTACCGCGAGTGCCAGGACGACCTGCTGCGCTTCGCGAAGAAGCGCGGCGTGGCGCACGACATCGCCTGGCGCGACCTGCCGCCGGAGGACAGGCGCTGGGTGCTGGAGGGCGACCCGGAGTACGTCAGCCTGAAGCGCTCCTGGCCGCGCCACTGGTATGGCGTCAAGCACTTCTTCGCCTGGCTGGAGACCAAGGCCTACAAGATGCACATCCGCGTGCTGCTGTCGCGCTACCGCGCCTACACGCCCTGCACGGCCTGCGGCGGCGCGCGCCTGAAGCCCGAGTCGCTGCTGTGGAAGCTCGGCGAGGAAAAGCTTTCCATCCACGACCTGATGCTGCTGCCGATCGAGCGCTGCCGCGACTTCTTCGCCGCGCTCGCCCTGCCCGCGCCGCTCGACGAAGCCGCCGACCTGCTGCTCGGCGAGATCCGCACGCGCCTGAACTACCTCTGCGAGGTCGGCCTCGGCTACCTCACGCTCGACCGCCAGTCGCGCACGCTCTCCGGCGGCGAGGTACAGCGCATCAACCTCACCACGGCGCTCGGCACCTCGCTGGTGAACACCCTGTTCGTGCTCGACGAGCCGTCCATCGGCCTGCACCCGCGCGACATGGGCCGCGTCATCGGCGTCATGCGGCGGCTGCGCGACGCCGGCAATTCGCTGGTGGTGGTCGAGCACGACCCGCAGATCATGCACGAGGCGGATCTCCTGCTCGACATGGGCCCCGGCCCCGGCGAGCGCGGCGGCGAGGTGGTGTTCTTCGGCCCGCCGCAGGCCATGCGGGAAGCGAAGACGCTGACGGCGGATTACTTATCGGGGAGGAAGCACGCCGACGGCAATATCCCCTCACCCCAGCCCTCTCCCCGCGAGCGGGGAGAGGGGGCCAGTCTCCCCTCTCCCGCTCGCGGGAGAGGGGCAGGGGGAGAGGGCTGGCTGGAAATCCTCGGCGCACAGGAACACAACCTCAAAAACCTCGACGTCGCCCTTCCCTTGAACCGCCTGGTCTGCGTCACCGGCGTCTCCGGCTCGGGCAAGTCCACCCTGGTGCAGGACGTGCTCTACGCCGCCTTGCGCAAGCAGAAAGGCAAGCCGACCGAGGCGCCGGGCAAACATCGCGCCTTGCACGGCCATGAGCGCATCGCCGAAGTGGCGATGGTGGACCAGACGCCGATCGGCAAGACGACGCGCTCCAACCCGGCCAGCTACGTCGGCGCCTTCGACCCGATCCGCAACCTGTTCGCGAAGAGCAAGGTTTCGCAGGAGCGCGGCTACACGCCGGGCACCTTCAGCTTCAACTCCGGCAACGGAAGATGCCCGACCTGCGGCGGCAACGGCTTCGAGCACGTCGAGATGCAGTTCCTCTCCGACGTCTACCTGCGCTGCCCCGACTGCGACGGCAGGCGCTTCCGCGCCGAGGTGCTGGAAGTCGCGCTGAAGGGCAAGTCGATCGCCGAGGTGCTGGAGCTCACCGTCTCCGAGGCGCTGACTTTCTTCGCCGACCGGCCCGAGGTGCGGGCGCGCCTGGCGCCGCTCGCCGACGTCGGCCTCGACTACCTGCGCCTCGGCCAGCCGGTGCCGACGCTCTCCGGCGGCGAGGCGCAGCGCCTCAAGCTCGCCGGCCACCTCGCCGACAGCGACAGCGCCGGCAGGCCGACGCTGTTCCTCTTCGACGAGCCGACGACGGGGCTTCACTTCGACGACATCGCCAAGCTGCTGCGCGCCTTCCGCCGCCTCGTCGCCGCCGGCCACTCGCTGGTGGTGATCGAGCACAACCTCGACGTCATCCGCGCCGCCGACTGGATCGTCGACCTCGGCCCCGAGGGCGGCGAGGCCGGCGGCGAGCTGGTCTGCGCCGGCACGGTGGGCGAGGTGATGGCCTGCGAGGCGTCGCATACGGGGAAGGCGCTGCGGGAATATGAATCGATGTTTGCCCCTCTCCCCGGCCCTCTCCCCGGAGGGGCGAGGGAGTTATTGCCCCCTC
>JAEHDO010000432.1 GCA_016880375.1 Betaproteobacteria bacterium
GGCCAGCAGTTCGGACCCGGCGGCGACGCGGCTGCTGTGGGGCAGGTAGGCGAGGGGGCTGAACGGATTGGTGAAGAGTTGCTGGCTGGTTTCCGCCCAGAATTTCAGCGGGGCAGTGGCGGCGTGTTGTAGTTCGTGGAGCGAATAAATCATCTACGGCCTGTCTCCGATAACAAAGCGGATGCTTGGCTCAACTCTACCCGAACCGGCCGGAATGTCCAACGATTCAAACGCAAGTTTCGCAGAGCGGATCGGCGGTATGCCGGCACCCGCTCAGGTCGGCAGCTTGTGGTCGCGGAAGTCCTCGCGCAGCCGCGTCTTCAGCAGCTTGCCGGTGGCGGTGTGGGGCAGGCTGTCGACGAAGGCGACGTCGTCGGGCATCCACCACTTGGCGATCTTGTCGCGCATGAAGTCGAGCAGTTGCTCGCGCGTGACCTCCTGGCCGGCCTTCTTCACCACGATCAGCAGCGGCCGCTCGTCCCATTTCGGGTGGGCGATGCCGATCACCGCCGCCTCGGCCACGGCGGGATGCGCCACGGCGAGGTTCTCCAGGTCGATCGAGCTGATCCACTCGCCGCCCGACTTGATGACGTCCTTGGAGCGGTCGGTGATCTGCATGTAGCCGTCGGGGTCCAGCGTGGCGACGTCGCCGGTGGGGAACCAGCCGCCCTCGCGCAGGACGTTGCCGCCTTCACCCTTGAAATAGCCGGAGACGATCCACGGCCCGCGCACCAGCAGGTCGCCGAAGGCCTTGCCATCGCGCGGCAGTTCCTTGCCCTCGTCGTCGACGATCTTCATGTCCACGCCGTAGATGGGGCGGCCCTGGTTGAGGCGCAGCTTGTCGCGCTCGGCGGCGGATAGATTGAGGTGTTTGCCCTTGGGCGTGTTCACCGTGCCGAGCGGGCTCATCTCGGTCATGCCCCAGGCGTGCAGCACGGTGATGCCGAACTGCTCGTCGAAGCTGCGGATCATCGCCGGCGGCGCCGCCGAGCCGCCGATGACCAGGCGCTTGACGGTGGACAGCTTCAGCCCCTTCCCCTGCAGGTGCTGCAGCAGGCCGAGCCAGATCGTCGGCACGCCGGCGCTGACCGTCACCTTTTCCGCCTCGAAGATCTCGTGCAGGCTGGGCCCGTCGAGCTGCGGGCCCGGCATCACCAGCTTGGCGCCGGTCAGCGCGCAGGCGTAGGGCAGGCCCCAGGCATTGACGTGGAAGAGCGGAACTACCGGCAGCACGGTGTCGCGCGCGGAGAGGTTGAGCGCGTCAGGCAGGGCCGAGCCGAGGGCATGCAGCACCGTAGAGCGGTGCGAGTAGAGCGCGCCCTTCGGGTTGCCCGTGGTGCCCGAGGTGTAGCACAGGGAGGAGGCGGTGTTCTCGTCGAACTCCGGCCACTCGTAGTCGTCGGAATGCGCATTGACCAGTTCTTCGTAGCAGAGCAGGTCCAGCTTCGACTCGGGCATGTGGGCGCGGTCGGTCAACGCCACCCAGGCCTTGACGCCCTTGCAGTGCGGCGCGACGCCCTCGACCAGCGGCATGAAGGTCAGGTCGAAGAAGACGTAGCCGTCGTCGGCGTGGTTGAGGATGTAGGCGATCTGCTCCGGGAAGAGGCGCGGATTGACCGTGTTGAGGATGGCCCCCATGCCGGAGACGCCGTAGTACAGCTCCAAGTGCCGGTAGTTGTTCCAGGCCAGCGTCGCCACGCGATCGGCGGGTTTCACGCCGAGCGACAGCAGCGCGCGGGCCAGCTGGCGCGATCGGTGGTGGGCGTCGCGGTAGGTGTAGCGGTGGAGACCGCCGGTGGTCTCGCGCGAGACGATCTCGGTGTCGCCGTGGTTGCGGTCGGCGTGCCGGATCAGCGACGTGATCATCAGGGGCATGTTCTGCATCAGGCCGTGCATGCGTCTTCTCCCGGTTGCTTTGAACTTGAAGTTTCAAGATAACATGCCGCTTTCGAGAAGATCAATTGCCTGCAGGAAAGTTGTCATGGAGAAGCCCGACGCCCCGTCCTGCGAACGCAACCGCGAGCCGATCCTGGCGGTGCTGCGCGACCACTTCGCCGGCTGCAGCGCGGTGCTGGAGATCGGCAGCGGCACCGGGCAGCACGCGGTCTTTTTCGCTGCCGCGCTGCCCCACCTGAGCTGGCAGGCCTCGGACCGCACAGCGAACCTGGCCGGCATACAGGCATGGCTGGACGAGGCGGCGCTGCCCAACACGCCCGCGCCCATCGCGCTCGACGTCAGCGCGGCCTGGCCGCAACAGCGCTTCGACGCGGTCTTCAGCGCCAACACCCTGCACATCATGAGCTGGTCCGAAGTCGAGCGTCTCTTCGCCGGCCTGCCGGGCATCCTGACCGACGATGCCCGGCTCGTCATCTACGGCCCCTTCAACTACGGCGGCCAATACACCAGCGAAAGCAATGCCGTCTTCAATGCCTGGCTCAAGTCGCAGGCCGCCCATCAGGGGATACGCGATTTCGAGGCGGTGGACGCTCTCGCCCGCCAGGCCGGCCTGACACTGCTCGAAGATCGCGCCATGCCCTCGAACAACCGCTGCCTGGTCTGGCGCAGTGCATGAGCGGAGTCGCGCGCCTTGCAGCCGATCCTTCTCGACAGTGCCTGCGACCTGCCCGATAGCGACTGGCAGCGCCTCGCCACCGCCAGCGACCCCTTCATCAGCCGCGCCTTCCTCGGCGCCGCCGAGCAGACTGGCGCCGCCGGCGAAGCGCTCGGCTGGCGGGCCATGCACCTTGCGCTGCGCGACGGCGCGGGCCGGCTGGCCGGCTTGCTGCCGCTCTACCTGCGCCAGCATTCCTTCGGCGATTTCTCGCGCGACTGGAACTGGGCGCCCGCCTGGCAGCAGGCCGGGCGCGACTACTACCCGAAGCTGGTCACCGGCGTGCCATACACGCCCTCGCCGGGGCCGCGCTTGCTGACGGGCGAGGGCGCGGATGCATCGATTCCCGCCGCCCTGATCGCCGCCGCTCTCGATCTGGTTGCCGAACTCCGCGCCTCCTCCTGGCAATGCCTCTTCGTGCGCGAGCCCGACCGCCTGCGGCTGGAAGCCGCCGGCCTGCTGCTGCGGCGCGGCGTGCAGTTCCACTGGCTGAATCGCGGCTACCGCGAC
>JAEHDO010000070.1 GCA_016880375.1 Betaproteobacteria bacterium
CGAATGTCGAACTCGGACATCACGGCGACCGCTGCAGCTTCGATGCCTTCATCGAGAAGTACCGGCTCGACGACGCGTCGCTGAACAAGCTCGCCCTCATCGTCCGCGCCGCCGACTGCGGCCAGCCGCAACTGGCCAAGGAGGCCGCCGGCCTGCTGGCGATCTCCAAGGGCCTGTCGCTGAACTTCGAGGACGACCACGAGATGCTCCGGCACGGCATGGTGATTTACGACGCGCTGTATGCCTGGTGCGCCGACACGCCGTTGGGGAAGATTGTCCGCGCCATCGCGGGCTGAGGTCGGATGCGCAGCCTCCGCCATGCGGCTTCGGAAACATGGCGTCACGGCATCCTGCCGCGCGTGATGGCCTGCGCCTGCTTGCTTGCCGCATGGCCTGCCATGGCGCAGGCCCCCATCCCGCCCGCCTCGGTGGTGCGCTTCAACACGCTGTGCGCCACCTGCCACGAAGGCGAATGCAGCGGACGCCTGAGCTTCCGGCTCGACTCCGGCGCCACCGACCACCATATCCGCCGCTATACCGGCGACATCACGCTGCAGGCCGCGCGCGAACTCAACGCGCTGCTCGAGCACATGAAGCTCCACTGCGGCTACTACGCCATCGACCTGCCCGCGCCGAAGGACGGCCGCTGGCAGGCGGAACTGCTGCAGCAGCTGCATGCGGCGGAGGAGAAGGCCTATTTCGTGCCGCTCGGCACGCTGGCGGCGGGACGCCAGCGGTTCACCCTCACCTTCGAACGGGAGGCCGTCGTCTCCGTGCAGCTTGTCTCGGCGGGGTTTGAAATCACCGAACAATCCTCGGTTCGGACGCAAGGCGGCAGGGCGGCCGTGACTCTGGAAGCGGAAAAACCCGGGGACTACTACCTGCGCCTGCGCACCGAGCAGCCGGTGCGCCTGCTGGCGCTGGAAAAGGAGCTGCTGCAATGAGTCAGCGGCGAACGGCAGCCAGGATGCCCTGCAGCAGCGCGACGGGCGTCGGCGGGCAGCCGGGCACGCGCACATCCACCGGAATGACCTTCTCCACCGCGCCGCAGCTGGCGTAGCTCTCGCCGAAGACGCCGCCGCAGCTGCCGCAGTCGCCCACCGCCACCACCAGCTTGGGATCCGGCGTGCAGTCCCAGGCGACCTTGAGGGCGTGCTCCATGTTCTTCGTCACCGGTCCGGTGACCAGCAGCATGTCGGCATGGCGCGGGCTGGCGACGAACTTGATGCCGTAGCCCTCGAGGTTGGTGTAGGGATTGTTGAGGGCATGGATCTCCAGTTCGCAGCCGTTGCAGGAGCCGGCGTCGACCTGGCGGATGGTCAGCGCCCGGCCGAGGATGCGCAGGATCTCCTCGCCGAGGCGCGCCACCTCGCGTTGCTCGGCGGCAAGGGCCGCGGGCGGCGGCTCGCTGACGATGCCGGTGCGCAGGATGCGCTTGAGCATGGGAATCACAAGTCGGCTCCGCTGTAGGAAAGATTGAATGACTTGTTGATGAGCGGGAAGTCGGGAACGATGTCCTTCATCACGGCGTGCTCCAGCGCCGGCCAGGCCTGCCAGGAGGGGTCGTGCGGGTGCACGCGCGCGAGTTTGCCGTCGTCGTCGAAGGCCACGCCCACCAGCACCTCGCCGCGCCAGCCCTCGATGACGCCGAGGCCGCTGCCGCCGGGTACGGGCGGCACCTCGACGCGCAGCTCGCTGTCGGGCAGGCCGACGGCGAGCTCCCGCAGCAACCGCAGCGACTCGAAGATCTCCGCAAAACGCACCGCCGCCCGTGCAGCGACGTCGCCGCGTTCATCGGTGGCCGGGCGCACGCCCAGCATCGCCCAGGGCGCGGGCGGCGTATAGCCCTGGCGGTGCACGCGCGCATCGAGGATCAGGCCGGTGGCGCGCGCCGCCACCCCGCTGAGGGACAGCTCGCGTGCCAGATCGGCATCGATGGTGCCGGTGGTAAGGAAGCGGTCCTGCAGGCCGGCATGCTCGTCGTAGATCTTCTTGAGTTCCTTCACCTCGCGGCCGACGGCATCGCCTTGCTCGACGATGGCGGCAAGCGCCGGCGCCTCCAGGTCGAGCGCCGTGCCGCCGGGCACGATGCGGTCCATCATGAAGCGGTGGCCGAAAATTTTGCCGTTCAGCCGCAGCCAGTCCTCCTTCAGGCGCATGAACTGGGAAAAGCCGAAGGCCAGGGCGGCATCGTTGCCGAGCGCGCCCAGGTCGCCGAGGTGGTTGGCGACGCGCTCGCGCTCCAGCATCAGCGCGCGCAACAGGAGGCCGCGCGGCGGCGGGCTGATGCCGCAGGCCGCTTCGACGGCGGAGGCATAGGCCCAGGCGTAGGCGCAGGTCGAGTCGCCCGAGATGCGGCCGACGAGCCGCGCACCGTCGGCAGGGTTCATGCCGATGAACAGCTTCTCGACGCCCTTGTGCTGATAGCCGAGGCGCTGCTCGAGGCGCAGCAGGCGCTCGCCGATCACCGAGAAACGGAAGTGGCCCGGTTCGATGATGCCGGCGTGGATGGGGCCGACGGGGATCTCGTGGGCGCCCTCGCCGCCGACCTGGACGAAATCGTAGTCGGAAGGCCGGTTCGTGAAATCGCGGCCCCCGCCCGCATCGTGGCGCAGCGGGAACCAGTCCGCCGGCCAGGCGCCGTGGCGCAGCCAGGGGCGCTGGTCGCCGCCGTCGGTGGCAATGCCGACGAGGTCGCGCGTCGCCCGCTGCATGCGGTTGGCAGCGGGAAAGATGCCGGCGAGATCGGGATAGGCGGGATGCGCCGCCGGCAGGTCGAGGCCGAGCCAGGCATGGCCCATGTCGAGACCGAAGGCGACGTGGAGGCGAAAACCTTCGCCGCCCTTGCGGCGATCTTCACCCCACAGCGCGGCCAGGCGTCCGCCATTGCGATGGACAGCGACGGCAAAGGCCTGCAGCGCCTCGCCGTCGTCTGCGCGGCCGCGCCAGGCCGGGCTGCCGATGCCGGCCTGCTTCTCGAATTCGATGGGTTCGCCGAAGAATCTCATATATGAAGCCCCGGGAGCAGTCCGGGCGCCGGGCCGCGCCCTGAGGGGCTGGCGAAGCCGCCCTGAAGAAGTACTCCTGGGGTGCCCCAAGCCCGGACGGAACGTTCGCGGAGCGAACAATCGCATTCAAGCCACCACGAAGCACCCCGTAACCATCGAGCGCAGCGAGCTTGCGGTCTTCCCCCCGCGAGGGGGGATCGAGGGGGGCGGGCCATTCTGTTCATCCGAGCATGCGCGCGGCTTCATGAAACCAGCGCGTCAGGTAGGGCGGAATGTAGAGGCCGATCATCAGCACGATGGCCAGGTGCACGAACACCGGGGTGATCGCCGGCGCATGCGGCAGCGGCTTGGCCTGGGTCTCGCCGAAGACCATCGGCTGCACCTTGCCGAAGATCGAGGCGAAGGCGACGCCGAGGGCCAGCAGCAGGATCGGCGTGGCCCAGGGATGGTGCTTCATGGCATGGGTGAGGATCATGAACTCGCTGGCGAAAACGCCGAAGGGCGGCATGCCGAGGATGGCCAGCGTGCCGAGCATCAGGCCCCAGCCGATGACCGGGTTGATCTTGATGAGGCCGCGGATGTCCTCCATCAGCTGGGTGCCGCATTTCTGCGAGGCATGGCCGACGGTGAAGAAGATCGCCGACTTGGTCAGCGAATGCATGGTCATGTGCAGCAGGCCGGCGAAGTTCGCCACCGCCCCGCCCATGCCGAAGGCGAAGGTGATGAGGCCCATGTGCTCGATCGACGAATAGGCGAACATGCGCTTGATGTCCTTCTGCCGCGACAGGAAGAAGGCCGCCACCACCAGCGTCAGCAGGCCGAAGCCCATCATCAGGTTGCCGGCGAAGCCGCCGGGAATGGCGCCGTCGGCCAGCACCTTGACGCGCAGGATGGCATACAGGGCAACGTTGAGCAGCAGGCCGGAGAGCACCGCCGAGACCGGCGTCGGGCCCTCGGCATGGGCGTCGGGCAGCCAGTTGTGCAGCGGCGCGAGCCCCACCTTGGTGCCGTAACCGACCAGCAGGAAGATGAAGGACAGGGCCATGATGGCCGGCTCGAGCTGGCCCTTGACGTCCACCAGGTGCGTCCACAGCAGCGCGTTGCCGGTCTCGCCCAGCACGCGCTCGGCGGCGAAGTAGAGCAGGATGGTGCCGAACAGCGCCTGGGCGATGCCGACGCCGCAGAGGATGAAGTATTTCCACGCCGCCTCGAGGCTGGCCGGCGTGCGGTAGAGCGAGACCAGCAGCACCGTGGTCAGCGTCGCCGCCTCCATCGCCACCCAGAGGATGCCGAGGTTGTTGGTGGTGAGCGCCGCCAGCATGGTGAACATGAAGAGCTGGAACATGCTCTTGTAGAGGCGCAGGCGCGGCCTGGTGAGCCTGCCGTGCTCCTGTTCGTTGCGCATGTAGGGGCCGGAGAAGATGCTGGTGGTCAGGCCGACGAAGGCGGTCAGCGCGACGAAGAAGACGTTGAGCGAGTCGATGAAGAACATTTCGCCGAAAGCAAAGCGCGGACCGGCGGCGACGATCTCGGCGGTCAGCAGCGCCGAGGCGAGGAAGGTGCCGAGGCTGGCGATGATGTTGAGGTTGGGCGCCCAGGCGCGCTCGCCCACCACCGTCAGCAGCGCGCCGCTGACGAGGGGAATGGCGAGCATCAGGATGAAGAGGTCCATGCCCTCAGTGCTCCTTCAGCTTTTCCAGGTTGCGGATGTCGAGGCTGTCGAACTGCTCGCGGATCTGGAAGAAGAACACGCCGAGGATGATGACGCCGACCAGCACGTCGAGGGCGATGCCCAGCTCCACCACCATCGGCATGCCGTAGGTGGCGCTGGTGGCGGCGAGGAACAGGCCGTTCTCCATGGCGAGGAAGCCCACCACCTGGGGTATCGCCTTGGTGCGGATGATCATCATCAGGAAGGCGAGCATGACGGTGGCCAGGGCGATGCCGAGCGTGCCGCGGCTGATGGTGCTGGAGAGCTGGGAGATCGGCAGGGCGACGTTGAAGGCGATCATCACCAGGACGATGCCGGCGATCATGGTGGCCGGGATGTTGATCAGGCCCTCGACGTCGGCCCTGACCTGAAGCTGGCGCACCAGGCGATGCAGGATCCACGGCAGCAGCATGGCCTTCAGCAGCAGCGTCAGGGCGGCCGAGCCGTAGAGGTGCGCCTGGCCGGTGGTGAAGGCCACCACCAGCGTGGACAGGCACAGCGTCAGCCCCTGCAGGGCGAAGAGGTTGATCAGCGGCAGCACCCGCCGCTGCGCCAGCATGGCGAAGGCCAGCAGCAGGATCACCGAGGCGAACAGGTTGATGAGCTGGGTGGACAGGGACACGGCACTCATACGCGGCTCTCCAGCAGCAGGCGCACCAGCAGGCCGAGCACGGCGAAGAGGAAGGCGGTGCCGAGGAATTCCGGCGCGCGGAAGATGCGCACCTTGGCATTGAGGGTCTCGATGCCGGCGAGCAGGACGCCGCCGATGGCGAGCTTGGCCACCAGTGCCGGAATCGCCAGCAACAGTCCGAAGACGCTGGCGCCCTCGGCAATGCCCCAGGGGAAGAACAGCGCCAGGCCGAGGCAGGAGTAGGCATACAGCTTGAGGCTGGCCGCCCACTCGATCAGCGCCAGATGGCGTCCCGAGTACTCCAGGATCATGGCCTCGTGGATCATCGTCAGCTCGAGGTGCGTGGCCGGGTTGTCCACCGGCACGCGGGCATTTTCGGCAAAGGAGACGAAGGTGAAGGCGATGCCGGCGAAGGCCAGGCTCGGATAGATGACGAAGTCGCGGTGGGCCAGGGTCTCGACGATGGTGGCCACCGAGGTCGACTGGGAGATCATGGCCGTGGTGAAGATCACCATCAGCAGCGCCGGCTCGGCGAGGAAGCCGACGAGCATTTCGCGCCGCCCGCCGAGGCTGCCGAAGGCGGTGCCGATGTCCATCGCCGCCAGCGAGATGAAAATGCGCGCCAGGCCGAAGACGCCGACCAGGGCAATGGTGTCGGCGGCCGGCGCCAGCGGCAGGTCGGTGGACAGCGTCGGGATGATGGCGCAGGCCAGCGCCATGCAGCCGAACACCACGAAAGGCGCGAAACGGAAGAGGTGGGAGGCGCCGTGCGCCAGCACCACGTCCTTGAGGAACAGCTTGTGCAGCATGTAGTACGGCTGCAGCAGCGGCGGCGCCGAGCGGTTCTGCAACCAGGCGCGGCACAGGTTCACCCAGCCGGTGAGCAGCGGCGCCAGCACGAGCGCCAGCGCGATGGCGAAAAGCTGGCCGAAAGTCCCGAACAGGTTCATGGCCGCGCCACCAGCAGCAGCACGATCAGCGTGAGGAAGCTGTAGAGCAGGTAGATGGCGATGCGCCCGCCCTGCAGCCCGGTGATCAGCGCCGAGACGCCGTTCACCAGCCGCGCCAGCGGCAGGTAGAGCCAGTGCCAGAAGTGGTCCTCGACCTTGACGCTGTAATACGGCTTCTCATCGCGGAGGGTCGGGAAATGCCGCTCCATGCGGAACATCGGCTCGAAGATGCGGCGGATCGGCTGGCTGAAGCCCTCGGCCGTGTCCTGCGCGCGCGGCCCCTGGAAGACGTAGCCGCAGTCCCAGGCCGGCGAGCGGCGCAGGCGGCCGTGGTAGAGGCGGTGCACCAGCTGCCGGCCGAGCAGCACCGCCGCGGCGATGACGGCGAGGAAGATCAGCGGCTCGTAGCTCGCCCGGTCGGGAGAGATCGGCGCCAGCATCCACCAGCCGTGCTCGCGCACCTTGTCGGCCAGGCCGGTACCGAGGAGTTGCTGCGTGGCGGAGTCGATGTAGGCAATCACGGCGGTGGGCAATACGCCCAGCGCCAGGGTCAGGCCCGCCAGCCAGACCAGGCCGGCGCGTTCCCACGGGCCGGCGTCGTGGGCATCCTTGAGCGCCTCCTCGCGCATCTGGCCGAGGAAAATGATGCCGTAGAACTTGACCATGGCGAAGCCGGCCAGCGCCGCCACCAGGGCCACCACTGCGGCCGCCACCGGCACCACCATGTTGAGCCAGGAATGCGGCAGGCCGGGCGAAAAGAGGAAGGCCTGCAGCAGCAGCCACTCCGAAACGAAGCCCGACAGCGGCGGCAGGCCGGCGCTGGCGATGACGCCGGCCAGCGCCAGCCAGGCCACCCAGGGCATGCGGTGGATAAGGCCGCCGAGCTTGCCGAGGCTGCGCTCGCGGGTGGCGTGCAGCACCGAGCCGGTGCACAGGAACAGCAGGCTCTTGAAGCCGGCGTGCGCCAGGCAGTGGTAGAGCAGCGCCGTCATGGCCAGCGCCGCCAGCGCCTCCATGCGGTAGGCGTGGAAGATCAAAGTCAGTCCCAGCGCCACGGCGAGGAGCCCGATGTTCTCGATCGAGGAGTAGGCGAGCAGGCGCTTCATGTCGCTCTGCACCGTGCTGTAGAGCACGCCAAAGACGGCGGTGGCGAGGCCGATGCTCATCGCCACCACGCCCCACCACCAGAGCGGCTCGCCGAGGAGGTCGAAGCTCACCCGCAGCAGGCCGTAGATGGCGGTCTTCAGCATGACGCCGCTCATCAGCGCCGACACCGGCGAGGGCGCCGCCGGATGCGCCTCGGGCAGCCAGACGTGCAACGGCAGCAGGC
>JAEHDO010000433.1 GCA_016880375.1 Betaproteobacteria bacterium
GCAACACGGTGATCTTCGACGAGGCGCACCAGTTGCCGGAGACGGCCAGCCTGTTCTTCGGCGAGAACGTGTCGACGGCGCAACTGCTCGACCTGGCGCGCGATGCGCGCATGGAGGGCCTGGCGGCAGCGAAGGATTTCGCCGAGCTGCCGGAGGGCGCGCGGGCGCTGGAGAAGGCGGCGCGCGACTTGCGCCTGGCCATCCCCGGCGAGAATGCGCGATTTTCCCTGGCGCAGCTGGCGCCGGCTTTCCACGAGGCGCTGGAGAAGGCCGCCGACGAACTGGCGCATTTCGGCAAGCTGCTGGAATCGCAGGCGGAGCGCTCGGAAGGGCTGGAGCATTGCTGGCGCCGCGCGCAGGAACTGGCGCTGACCCTGAAGCGCTGGCGCGATGTTGGCGAGCCGGGCCTGGTGCGCTGGGTCGAGGTGTTCAGCCAGGCGCTGTCGCTCAACGCCACGCCGCTGATCATCGCCGACATTTTCAGAAAGCAGATGGAAGGGCATCCCCGTGCCTGGATATTCACTTCCGCCACGCTGGCGGTGGAGAGCGACTTCTCCCACTACTGCAGCGAACTGGGACTGGAGGGCGCCGACACCGGCTGCTGGGGCAGCCCCTTCGATTATCCGAACCAGGCGCTGCTCTACGCGCCGCAGGGCCTGCCCGACCCGAACAGCCGCGAGTACAACGAGGCGGTGGTCGAGGCGGCCTGGCCGCTGATCCACGCCAGCCGCGGCCGCGCCTTCATGCTGTGCACCTCGCTGCGCGCCATGCGGCGCATCCACGAGCTGCTCAAGGCGCACTTCGAGGCGGAGGGCTTCGACCATCCGCTGCTGCTGCAGGGCGAGGGCTCCAAGTCCGAACTGCTGGCGCGCTTTCGTCGCCTGGGCAACGCCGTGCTGGTGGCCAGCCAGAGCTTCTGGGAGGGCGTGGACGTGCGCGGCGAGGCGCTGCAGCTGGTGATCATCGACAAGCTGCCCTTCGCGCCGCCCGACGACCCGGTGCTGGCGGCGCGCATCGAGCACATGAAGAAGGAGGGCCGCAACGCCTTCATGGAATACCAGCTGCCGCGCGCGGTGATCAGCGTCAAGCAGGGTGCCGGGCGGTTGATCCGCGACGAGACCGACCGCGGCGTGCTGATGCTCTGCGATCCGCGGCTCATCACGAAACCCTACGGCAAGCGCGTCTGGCGCTCGCTGCCCCCCATGCGGCGCACGCGCGAAGAGGATGAGGCGCTGGCCTTCTTCGACGAGACCATCCGCGAAACCGAGGAAATCGATGCCCACTGAATGCAGCCGCCTGGCGGAAACCCTCAACCGCGACTGCCAGTGCGTCAGCGTGGACCGCGACAGGCTGCGCCGCGCGCTGGCGCAGGGCGAGGCGGGCGCCGACATGGTGCGCCTGATCGAGGAGGAGCGGCCGCACCTCTTTGCCGAGACGACGGTGTTCCTCGGCCAGGCCTGCGTCGAGCGCATGGCGGAGGTGGTCGCCGCGGTGGAGCGCGTGGCGGCGCGGCCGGCGTGGGCGGAGCGCGTGCTGGCCTGGGCGCCCGGGGCGGCACGGCACGAGACCGGCGCGGCCGGCGTCTTCATGGGCTACGACTTCCACCTCGGGCAGTCCGGCCCGCAACTCATCGAGATCAACACCAACGCCGGCGGCGGGCTGCTGAATGCCGCCCTGGCCCAGGCGCAGTTCGCCTGCTGCGAGGAGGTGGCCGCGATCCTGCCGGGGGTCCACCCGGCGCCGACGCTGGAGCAGGATTTCTTCGACATCTTCCGCGAGGAATGGCGCGCCGAACGCGGCGCGGCGCCGCTCGTGCGCATCGCCATCGTGGACGAGAAGCCGCCGTCGCAGTTCCTCTACCCGGAGTTCCTCCTGTTCCGCAAGCTCTTCGAGCGTCACGGCCTGGAAGCGGTGGTGTGCGATCCGGAGGAACTGCGTTTCGAAGGCGGCGCACTGCGGCACGGCGAGGCGCGCGTCGATCTGGTCTACAATCGCCTGACGGATTTCGGACTGGAGTCGCCGGGCAATGCCGCGCTGTGCCAGGCCTGGCTGGCCGGGGCGGTGGTGCTGACGCCGCATCCGCGCGCCCATGCCCTGTTCGCCGACAAGCGCAACCTGGCGCTGCTGACCGACGCGGCGGCGCTGATCGAACTGGGCGTGGATGACGCCACGCGCGCCACGCTCCTCGGCGGCATCCCGCGCACGCGCCGGGTGCGGCGCGAGGATGCCGGGGACCTGTGGGCGAGCCGCAAGCAGGTCTTCTTCAAGCCGGCGGCGGGCTATGGCAGCAAGGCGGCCTACCGCGGCGACAAGCTGACGAAGCGCGTCTTCGAGGAGATCCTCGAGGGCGACTACGTCGTGCAGGACCTGGTGCCGCCCTCGGCGCGCCGCATCGGCACGGAGGCGGACCCGGTCGAGCTGAAGATCGACCTGCGCAACTACGCCTACCGCGGCCGCGTGCAGCTGGTGACGGCGCGGCTCTATCAGGGGCAGACGACGAATTTCCGCACGCCCGGCGGCGGCTTCGCGCCGGTGCTGACGGTGCCGAGCATGTCAGGAGCAGAATGAAAACATTCGGATTCGCCGGCTATTCCGGCTCGGGCAAGACAACGCTGATCGAGCAGCTCATCCCGCGCTTCGTCGCGCAGGGGCTGAAGGTTTCGCTCATCAAGCATGCCCACCACGGCTTCGACATCGACCGCCCGGGCAAGGACTCCTGGCGCCACCGCGAGGCCGGCTGCTCCGAGGTGCTGCTGACGTCCGACCAGCGCTGGGTGCTGATGCACGAGCTGCACGGCGAGACGGAACCGACGCTGGAGGAGCAGATCACGCTGCTGTCGCCCTGCGACCTGGCGCTGGTCGAGGGCTACAAGACCAACGACCTGATCCCGAAGCTGGAGGTGTATCGGCCGGCGCACGGCAAGCCGCCGATCCACCCCGAGCACCCGAACATCGTCGCCGTGGCGAGTGATGCGAAGGTCGAGACTTCGGTGCCGGTGCTGGACATAAACGATCCCGATGCCATCGCCGAATTCATCATGGACTATCTGGCGCTGGAGCGTCGCCCCCGTGGAAGCGGCGACCCGGCTGGATTCCCGCCTCCGCGGGCATGACGGACATGAGCCTGCTCTCTTACGACGAAGCCCTCGCAAAACTCCTCGCCGCCGCCCGTCCGGTGGCGGAGATCGAGGACGTCGACACCGTGGCCGCCGCCGGCCGCACGCTGGCGCGCGCGCAGGCGAGCGGCAGCGTCGTGCCGCCGCTCGACAACTCGGCGATGGATGGCTACGCCGTGCGCGTCGCCGACATCGCCGCCGCGGGCACGCGCCTGACGGTGACGCAGCGCATTCCCGCCGGCAGCGTCGGCACACCGCTCGCCGCCGGCACGGCGGCGCGCATCTTCACCGGCGCGCCGGTGCCGGAGGGCGCCGACGCGGTGGTGATGCAGGAGCTGTGCGAGCATGCCGGCGAGGGCGTCGTGCAGGTTAACCACATCCCCCGCGCCGGCGAGAACATCCGCCGCGCCGGCGAGGACATCCGCAGCGGCGCCGAAATCCTCGCTTCAGGCACCCGCCTCGCGCCGCAGGACATCGGCCTGGCCGCCTCGGTGGGGCTGGCGACGCTGCCGGTGTTCCGGCGGCTGCGCGTGGCGGTGTTCTTCACCGGCGACGAGCTCTCGATGCCGGGCGAGGCGCTCAAGCCGGGCGGCATCTACAACTCGAACCGCTACACCCTGCGCGGGCTGCTGGCCGCGCTCGGCTGCGAGGTGCGCGACCTCGGCATCGTGCCGGACAGCCTGGAGGCGACGCGCGCCGCCCTGCGCGAGGCGGCGGCCGACAGCGACGTCATCATCACCAGCGGCGGCGTCTCGGTCGGCGAGGAAGACCACGTCAAGGCGGCGGTGCAGGCGGAGGGCATGCTCGACTTGTGGAAAATCGCCATCAAGCCGGGCAAGCCCTTGGCTTTCGGAAAAGTCAGTCGCCGTGATACGGCATTCATCGGCCTGCCGGGCAACCCGGTGTCGACCTTCGTCACCTTCCTCATGCTGGTGCGGCCCTTCCTGCTGGCCTGCCAGGGCGCGCGCGTGACGGCGCCGCGAGGGCTGATGATGCGCGCCGACTTCGACTGGCCGAAGCCCGACCGGCGGCGCGAGTTCCTGCGCGTGCGCATCAACGACGAGGGCGGCCTCGAGCTCTTTGCCAACCAGAGCTCGGGCGTGCTGACGTCCTGCGCCTGGGCCGACGGCCTGGTGGACAATCCGCCGGCGCAGGCGGTGGCGCGCGGCGAGCTGGTGCGCTTCATCCCGTTTTCCGAGTTGCTATACTGATTTCATGAGCGTGCACATCCTCTATTTCGCCGGGCTGCGCGAGGCGCTCGGGCAGACCTCCGAACGGCTTGCCCTGCCGGGCCATGTCGGCAGCGTCGGCGAGCTGCATGCCCATCTCGTCGCCCGCGGCGGTGCCTGGCAGGCGCTGCTGACGACGAAGAACCTGCGCGTGGCGGTGAACCAGCAGATGGCGGCGATGCGCACGCCGGTGGCGGATGGCGACGAGGTGGCCTTCTTTCCGCCCGTCACCGGCGGCTAGACATGACGACCTATCCCCTAGCCCCTGTCCCGAGGAAAGGGGTAACGCTGGGTCAGCCGCTTCGCGGCTTCCAAACTGCTGACTTCAGGCCTCCTTGGGACGGCCCGGCGGAGGCCTGATGAAGATCAGCGTCCAGTCAGAAGACTTCGACCTCGGCGCCGAGTGCGCCGCGATCTCGCGCGGTCGCAAGGACATCGGCGCCGTGGCGAGCTTCGTCGGCCTGGTGCGCGACGCCAACGATGGCGCCGGCGTGGCGCGCATGACCCTGGAGCACTATGCCGGCATGACCGAGAAGTCGCTCGCGGAAATCGTCGAGGAGGCGCGCGGCCGCTGGGAGGTCATGGATGCCACGGTGATCCATCGCGTCGGCGAACTGCAGCCCGGCGACAACATCGTGCTGGTGGTGGTGGCGAGCGCGCATCGCGGCGACGCCTTCGCCGCCTGCGAGTTCATCATGGATTTTCTCAAGACCCGTGCGCCGTTCTGGAAGAAGGAGGAAACGCCGGAGGGCGGGCGCTGGGTCGATGCGCGCGAGTCGGACGACCGCGCGGCGGAGAAGTGGAAGGAGTGAAGGGCAGGCAGCCTGCCCTTCGCTCCTGACGGATTACTCTACCTTCACGCTCTTGCCCTTGCCGGTCCCGGGCATGTTGAAGGCGGCAGCGGAGGCCTTGGCGATCTGGTCGAAGGCGTCCTTGGCGTTGCCGAAAGCCTTCTGCATGGTTGCGAAGGCATCCTGGCCGCCGCCGGGAAGGCCGCTCACCGACATCATCTTCTTGAAGTTCTCCATCATTTCCTGGCTGGTGCCGGCCATCTGCTGCCCCAGCATGCGATTGAATTCGGCCTGGGCCCCGGCCGTCAGGTCGGCCATCTGGCGCATGGCCTCCATCATCCTGGTGGAGGTCTCCTGGGCAAACTGGGTGCGCAGGGCCAGCGCGCTCTGCGGGTCCTTGGCTTCCGTCAGCGACCGGGCGTTCTTCACGCTTTCCTCGAAGAGCGCGCGCGCCGTCTCCACCTGAAGCTCCATGATGCGCTTGGAGTTTTCCAGCGACATCTGCGTCAGCTTCATGGCGGCATCGATGTTCTTCCGGTGCATCTCTGCGAACTGGTCGTTGCTCATTTCTCCCTCCTGGATAAATATCAAAAACCTACCGGGTGATGATGCGCCGATTGCGGCCGCTTGAAAACCCCTGCATCAGCCCCATTTACCCTCAAGACACCGTTTTCCGGAAGAAAATCATGCGCTTCGACAAATTCACCACCAAGTTCCAGCAGGCCCTCGCCGATGCCCAGAGCATCGCCGTGGGCGGCGATCAGCAGTTCATCGAGCCGAGCCATCTGCTGCTGGCCCTGCTCAACCAGGACGACGGCGGCACGACCTCGCTGCTCCAGCGCGCCGGGGCCAATGTGCCGCCATTGAAGGCCGCGCTGGAGAAGGCCGTGGCGCGCCTGCCCAAGGTGGAAGGCGCCGGCGGCGAGGTGCAGATCGGCCGCGACCTGTCCAACCTGCTCAATCTCACCGACAAGCAGGCGCAGAAGCGCGGCGACCAGTTCATCGCCTCGGAGATGTTCCTGCTGGCGCTGTGCGAAGACAAGGGCGAGAGCGGCCGCCTGCTGAAGGAGCACGGCCTGCAGAAGAAATCGCTGGAGGCCGCCATCGAGGCAGTCCGCGGCGGCAGCAGCGTCGGTTCGCAGGAGGCCGAAGGCCAGCGCGAGGCGCTGAAGAAATACACCCTCGACCTCACCGAGCGCGCCCGCCAGGGCAAGCTCGACCCGGTGATCGGCCGCGACGACGAGATCCGCCGCGCCATCCAGATCCTGCAGCGGCGCACCAAGAACAACCCGGTGCTGATCGGCGAGCCGGGCGTCGGCAAGACCGCCATCGTCGAGGGCCTGGCGCAGCGCATTGTGAACGAGGAAGTGCCGGAAACGCTCAAGGGCAAGCGCGTTCTCTCGCTCGACATGGCGGCATTGCTGGCCGGCGCCAATTAC
>JAEHDO010000434.1 GCA_016880375.1 Betaproteobacteria bacterium
ACATCGGCGGCACGCTCGGGGTGCTGCTCGGCGCCGACATCCTGCGGCTGAAGGACATCGGCAAGCTGGGCGAACCGGTGGCGTCGATCGGCGGCGCCGGGACCTTCGACGGGATTTTCGTGACGGGAATCGTGGCGGTGCTGCTGACCTGAGGCGGGTCACCTGGCCGCTTCGGCCTCGGCTTCCTGCTTGAACCTGGCGACGGCTTCATGGAATTCCTGGCGCAGCTCGGCGGCGGAGCGCTTCTTGCCCTTTTTCCCCTTCTCGCCCTGCAGGCGCTCGAGGATGCCGGAGATCTCCGAGGGCCCGTCGGCGCGGCCGGCGACCTCGGCCGGCGTGGTGACGGCGGCACCGGCCTTGATGTACTCATGCAGCAGTTCGGCGCGCTCGCGCCCCGCGCCGTTGCGTTCGGCGGTGATCACCAGCACCTCGGGCTTGCCGCCCTTGCCCTTTTTCGCCTTCAGGGTCGATACCTCGCTGTCGTGGCGGTGCAGGGCGATGGCGGCGAAAAGCGCCTTGCGCAGCTTGTCCGTCGGCTTGCCCTCGGCTTCGGCCTTGCGGATCTTCTCCAGGATTTCGTCGATCTCCGGCGGCGCCAGAACGGATTTCTTCGCCTCGCCGAAGGCTGCCAGCGCCTTCGCCGCCCTGGCGAATTCCTCGGCGCTGGAGACCATTTTCGCGATGCCGTAGTTCTTGTGGCGCATGGCGAAGGCGAGCGCATTGTCGCCCCAGTCGTTCGCCGGCTGCGTATCGGCGCCGGCTTCGAGCAGGGTGCGCGCAAGGTCCGATTGGCCTTCGCGCGCCGCCAGCATCAGCGCCGTGGAATCATTGGGCGTGCGGGCATTGACGTCGGCGCCTCTGGCGATGAGCAGGCGGGCAATGTCCTCGTGGCCGGCAAAGACGGCGTAATGCAGGGCGCTCCAGCGCCTGCCCTCGCGGTTCACGACGGCGCCGCGCTCGAGCAGCAGGCGCACGACGTCGGCATGGCCGCGCCAGGCGGCGAGCTGCAGGGCCTGCTCGTCGAAGCGGTTGGCCAGGTGGATGCTGGCACCGCGCTCGAGGAAGAGGCGCATCAGATCGAGGTTGCCGGTCCAGGCGGCGATCATCAGGCCGCTGCCGATGCGGTCCGCCATGAAGTCCGGCGGCAGGCCTTCGTCCAGCCACTTTTTCACGGCGAAGCTGTTGCCGGCCTCGACGGCAACGCCGTACTCCAATGGCGTGGGCGGTGCTGCCCACGCCGGGCGCAGCAGGCAGGCGGCCAGGGCCAGCAGGCATGACAGGCTTCTCATGGCGCATTTATAGCAAAATATCGCCACGACCGGCTTGATCACCGCCAATTCCCCATGCCCACCCGTCGCTTTCAGCTCGCCCTGGCGGCCTCCCTTGCCCTGCACCTCGCCCTGCTCGGCCTCGGCCTGCCGCCGGGAAAAGTCAGTCTCCGCAACACGGCGATCAGCGCGCGCCTGCTGCCGCCGACCACGGTGCGGCCGCAGGAGCCTCTGCTGAAGGACACGCTGGCGGAGCAGGCAGCGCCACAGGCCGCGCCGGTGTCGCCGAAGCCGACGGATGCGAAAAGCCGCCGCCCGGCGCCGCGCACGCCGGAGGAAGCGGCACAGCGCAAGCTCTCCGAAGTGCTGTTCTATCCCGCCGAGGCGGTGGCGCGCGGCCTCGAGGGCGAGGTGCGCCTGCTGCTGACGCTGGAGAAGGACGGCCGCGTGCTGGATGCGCAGGTCGCCG
>JAEHDO010000435.1 GCA_016880375.1 Betaproteobacteria bacterium
ACCGGTGGTACCGGTCGGGCGGGAATACCGCATTGTCCATGAGGATGACGGCTTGCTGGTGGTCGACAAGCCGTCTGGCATGGCTGTGCATGGCGGCAGCGGGGTGAGTTTTGGCGTCATCGAGCAATTGCGCCGACAAAGGCCGCAGGCCCGTTTTCTCGAACTCGCTCATCGGCTCGACCGGGAAACCTCCGGCCTGTTGCTGATTGCGAAGAAACGCGCTGCGCTGACGGCGTTGCACGAGATGTTCCGTGCAGGACGCATCGAAAAGCGCTACCTGGCCCTCATCAAAGGTCGCTGGCGCGAACCGTTGAGGCACGTCAAGCTTGCTTTGCGCAAATACCTGACCGAAGAAGGCGAGCGGAGGGTCAGCGTGTCGGAGGACGGCAAGGCGGCGCACAGCATCGTGCGCCTGATTGCCCGCTGGGAAAATTTCAGTCTGGTCGAGGTGGAACTGGAAACGGGGCGGACACACCAGATTCGCGTGCACCTCGCCCACTTGGGTTACCCGCTTTGCGGCGACGACAAATATGGCGATTTTGCTCTGAACAAGGCCTTGCAAAAGCAAGGCCTCGACCGCATGTTCCTGCATGCTGCGAAGCTAAGACTTGAGCACCCTGCAACGGCGGAAAAACTGGACCTTGCGGCGGCGCTGCCGGAAGATCTGCTGGCCTTTCTGCGGCGAATTGAAGAAAACGAGAAACGGGAGTATGGGACGGAATTACCGTTTGGTTGTGTTTGACTGGGATGGCACGTTGCTGGATTCTGCCGGCGCGATTGTCGCCTGCATACAGGCGGCGGCGGCCGATCTCGGACTGCCCCCGCCCGACGACAGGACCGCGAGACAAGTCATTGGCCTGGGCCTGCACGATGCCTTATCGCAAGCCCTGCCGGGAGTACCTTCAGATGAATACCAGACCGTTGCCGAGCGCTATCGGCACCACTATCTCTCACAGGATCATGAATTGGCCCTGTTTGCCGGTGCCTATGATCTGGTGGAAGAACTGTATGCGGCCGGGTACCTGTTAGGGGTTGCTACCGGCAAGAGCCGGCTCGGCCTCAACCGGGCGCTTGAAGCCTCCGGTCTCAAGCGTTTTTTTCATGCCACACGTTGTGCCGACGAATGCAGTTCCAAGCCTGCACCCGACATGTTGTTGGAAATCATGGATGAACTGGGCACGGCACCCAAACATACCCTGATGATCGGCGATACCACCCATGATCTGCGGATGGCGAAAAATGCCGGTGTCGGCGCGCTGGCGGTAGGCTATGGCGCTCATCCGCGCGAGGCACTGGAAGCAGAACAGCCGCTTGGACTTTTTGACGAATTCCCGGAGTTGACAGCATGGCTGAGGCTGCACGGCTGATTTGCGCCAGCGCCGAACTGGCCAACGGTGGCAAAGGCGTGCGATTCGAGATCCAGACTGCTTCCGGAATGCAGGCGGCATTCGCCGTTCGATATGGCGGTAAAGTATTCGGCTTCCTCAATCGCTGCGCGCATATCGGCATTGAACTTGACTGGCAACCCGGGGAATTCTTCGACGAATCCGGGCTATACTTGGTTTGCACGACGCACGGAGCGACTTATCAGCCTGACAGCGGACAGTGCATCGCAGGCCCCTGCCGCGGCGCCAAGCTGATCCGTTTGGATATTTCCGAGCAGGCCGGTGGCGTATATCTTTTGAAATAACGAACGAAACATCATGCCTGATACATCCGAAGGAGATCCCGTTTGGGAGCGCCGGATTATTGAAAAACTCGCTCTGGAAACATTGGCGGAGCAGAAGCGCCGTCGCCGCTGGGGCATTTTCTTCAAGATTCTCGGTTTTGCCTACCTGACTTTCCTGATCGTGGCGCTGGGCGATTGGGGAGACACTGCCGAAAAACTGGGCGATGGCAAGAAGCACACGGCGCTGATCCAGTTAAACGGCGTCATCAAGTCGACGGGCGAGGCGAGCTCGGAAAAGATTTCCGAGGCGCTTCAGGCAGCCTTCAAGGATCGAGGGACACAGGGAGTGGTCCTGCGCATCAACAGTCCTGGCGGCAGTCCGGTCCAGTCCGGCATCATCAACGACGAGATTCGCCGCCTTCGGTCCAAACATCCGGAGATCCCTTTGTATGCGGTAGTGGAGGATGTCTGCGCCTCGGGGGGATACTATGTCGCGGCGGCGGCAGATAGGATTTTTGTGGACAAGGCCAGCATCGTCGGTTCGATCGGCGTATTGATGGATGGCTTCGGTTTTACCGGGACAATGGACAAGTTGGGAGTCGAGAGGCGCTTGCTGACCGCGGGGGAGAATAAAGGCTTTCTGGACCCCTTTTCGCCGCAGGATGCCAAGCACAAGGAGCATGCGCAGATATTGCTTGACGACATTCATAAGCAGTTCATCGATGTCGTGCGTAAAGGAAGAGGAAAGCGTCTAAAGGAATCCCCTGAACTGTTCAGCGGCCTGATGTGGACCGGTGCCAAGAGCATCGAGCTAGGACTTGCAGACGAACTGGGCAGCGTCGAGTATGTCGCGCGGGAAGTGATCAAGGCCGAGGATATTCGCGATTACACCATGCGAGCCAGTCTGACCGAGCGCTTCGCCAGACAATTCGGCACGGATGTGGCCGAAGGCATCATGAATGCTGTCGGAAAAATCGGAATCAGGTAGTCAACCAGCCAGCAGCAGGAATACCGTCGGTTTTTTCTCTATCCGGGGGGGCGGGCAGGAGCGCCAAGCCAATACCGGCATGGTTGAGATGGTTTCCTTTTGTGTCGTCAGTTCAGTGGCAACGCAGAGCAGCGTATCCGGTCGGCAGGATGCCAGTAATGCAGAAAACAGCGCAGCGTTGCGGTAGGGCGTCTCGATGAAGATTTGTGTGCGGTCTTCCCGGCGCGACTCCCGCTCAAGTTCTGTGATGCGCTTGCTGCGTTCGGGTTCGCGCACCGGCAGGTAGCCATGAAAGGCGAAATTTTGGCCGTTCAAGCCGGAGGCCATCAGTGCCAGCAAGAGGCTGGAGGGACCCACCAGCGGCGCAACATGAATGTTCTTGGCATGGGCCGCGCGTACCAGCAAGGCGCCGGGATCCGCTACAGCCGGCGCACCAGCTTCGGACATCAGTCCGGCCGATTTCCCTGCGATCAGGGGGGCAAGCAGAGCGTCGAGATCGACCTGCTTCAAATTGCGCGGCAGTTCCCGGAGGTCAATTTCCTGAATTGGGGGCTTGACGCCAAGGCGCTTAAGTTCGGCGCGTGCGGACTTGGCGTTCTCGACAATGAAATAACGCAAATCCCGCGCGATGCGC
>JAEHDO010000436.1 GCA_016880375.1 Betaproteobacteria bacterium
GCGGCATCACATCCTCGAGCATGGGCTCGGCGATGTCTAGTTTTTCAAAATCGGCCTTCCGAACGAAAAGAAGATTGGTGGTGGTGCATGCCGCCAGCGCGTACCCCTTCGCCTGCGCCAACTTGCATAGGCTGCGCGCCGACGATCCAAAGTAGCTGCCAGTCGTACCGACCAGTTCAAGATGCGGTGGAATGGTCGGGTTGTATTCGACGACCACCACCCTGGCCGAGAATGCCACGACCGATTCGAATACCTGATAGTCGTCCCCGTCAATGTCGATCGAGAGGACGTCGATTACCTTGGGTGCGCCGAGCCTCTCGAGGATGGCGTCCAGGGTGTTTTCCCCGGTGGCGGCAACGAACGCGCAGTGTGCCGCAACGTCGGGATAATTTACAAGGCTAGCCTTGAGGTTGGCGGCCTTTTCCGGATCGCCTTCGATAAGGACGGCCGACCAACCATGATCGTGCCACAGACTCCAAGTATTGCTGAGGTGCTTGCCATCCCAAGCCCCGAATTCGACGCAGAATCTGCTTTCCGTTCCTATTCGCCGCAGGATCTCGGCGATGAGGCCATCTTCGCCCGACTGGGATGTCACGTTGCTCTTGTAGTCAGTTAAGGCGGCAACCATCAGCGCACTCCGGAATTGTTCATTGGCACAATAATTAGTCTAACGTCGCCCAATCAAGGATCGCAGTCAGACACCCGTCTGCCCGCCACCAAGGGACCTGAGTTTGCCTGCCAGCAAAGAAATGCGGCGACCGACGCGGTTGCGCAGGCTTGCAGATTTCGAAACCTCGGGTGAAATCCTGATCAGGCCGGCACCCTTGGTCCGATCTCGGTCCGAATCCAATTGATCGCTAATCATGCTTTCGCATACCGCCAGAATGTTGTACTTGTACATAACGTCGTGCTTCGCCTTCCGGATCTCCTCGACACGGTCGGCATGGACATCCTCGGCGAGGACCGACTCAATCAGGTCGATCGCCGCATCGGCGTCGTTGATGTCGATGGCAACGAGCGAGCGCGCGGAGAAATATTCACGAATGTTGGGACAACCGTAATAGATGGGTAACGCCTCTCCCAGGAAAGCGTCGGCAAGCTTCTCGGTCCAATAGTCCGGTACGCTCGAATTCTCCACCACTAGGTGGTATTTGTAGGGGGCTATCGCATCCCACTTATCCTCGATGGGCAGGTAGCCCAGACCAAAGATGTCAACACGTTCGCCTAGGCGCAGCTTGAGGCGCTCGAGGAACTCATGCCGTTTGCCATGGCCAGGCACGAAGGACTTCTTTGACGCGACGATGGAGAGCAGCTTGTCCTTGCGGGGTGGCGATTTCTCCAGTTGCGAGAAAGTCAGGAAATCACTCCATTTCAGCCGACCGGGATCGAGGCGCGCTCCAATCATCCACGGCAGGCCCTGCTGGGACAAAACAGGGTGCGGATGGGGGATGTCCTGGTGGCAGGTCAGCACCGTATTGAACTGGCGGAGAAACTCGGCCGGATACGATTTGAAATCAGGCGGTTCGCAGGTCACAAGCATTGTGTTTCGCGGATCGCAGCGGACCTGTTCCCGCTTCTGCAGCCCTTCGAGAACCACCCAGTAGTCGCAGTCCGGCATATCCGTGTTGATGACAAACTTGCAGCTTCCCCACACGCCGTCACCCCCAGGGGTCTGGCGCTGCAACGGCCACCAGGGAAAGGCCGTGGAAATCTTTACGGTACGCACACGAAGCTCAGGAGGATGGGCTCGCAAGGTAATCGCGCAGGCGTGGCGACTGCGCGAATATCCGCTGCCTGATCAGATCGCCGCTGTCTCGCATGAATTCCTCCCTTGTCACGGCATAGGAAGCAGAAACATTGACGACCTGCTGGTCATGCTGCGTCTTCGCCTTCAGCGCATCCTTGGAGACTTTCTTCACTACGTCCAGCAGTCGATCAGCATCCAGCGGCTGGGCGAAGTGGCTGCACACCTTGGCGAATTCGCCACAGACGTCCTGCTTCAATCCCTCGTAGCGGACCAGCGTCTTCTTTGAAGTGAAGCTCTCATCGACAAGCCATTTGTGCAAATGGGCACCATAGACATCTGTCCAGTGGGCGATCCGCCCTTGGTCACGAATGTCCTCGCGGTGATATTGCAGGGTCGAATAGACCGTCTCGACTGGCTCCCGGTACAGGTAGATCACGCTCTTCACGCCCGTCA
>JAEHDO010000437.1 GCA_016880375.1 Betaproteobacteria bacterium
CCGCTTGGAGGCGCTCTACGATTCAGATTTGCCGAAGGAGGACAAGCGCCGCGAAAAGGCACGCATCCTCGCCGGGCTGAGGCAGGACTACGAAGCGCTGAAAGCCGGGCCGTGGCAGGGTTTCGCCGGCTTCGACCACTGGCTCGGGCAGGACGGGATCAACAACGCCACGCTCGCCTCGCTCAGCCTCTACCACCAGCTCGTGCCGGCCTTCGCGGCACTGCTCTCGCGCCACCACCGCGACCTGCCGCGCTTCTATGCCGAAGTGAAAACCCTGACGGCCCTGCCCAAGGAGGAAAGGCGCGAAAAGCTTGCGCTGCACCCGGAAAGGCCCGTTCACGCCAACGGAATGAACGGGTACAGGCCCTAGCCGCAAGCCTGAAAAGGGGATTGTTTAAGTGAGAGCTGATTCAGAATGGCCGTGGTCAGCGGCATCCAGTTGCCGCCGACTTGCACATCAATCTTCTCGAAGGGAATGGCCAGGTTCGGGCTCAGCCGGTTGGTGGGATTCACGGCGTCGTCCACGCCGAAATAGATCACGCCCGAGGCCTGGTTGCGCTCGTCCGGGATGCGCGTCACTTCCGCGAACAGGGCGTTGCGCTCCGGAATGCGCAGGACGACGGTCGCCGCGTCGCCGGGTTTGGGCGCGCGGGTCTGGCATTCGAGGCGGTAGACGGCACGATTGGCCGGCAGCTGCCTGCGCACCTTCTCCAGCATTTTCTGGGGATAATCGTGGGGCGGGCCGAACTGGCGCTCGAGGCGCAGCAGCGGCTCATTCGCCTTCAGCATCCGAGCAAGCGTCTCGGCGCGGTAGACGTAACCTTTCATTCTTCCAGTCCTCTATTGGCTGACTGCCCTGACTGCCATTGCGCCGCGCATGAACTTGGCCCTATCCGGCGTGGCATCGTTTATTTTGCAGGCATATTAGCATTTGATTCAGGATGAGCACAGGAACTTAATCACAGATTGCCGCAAAAAATGGCGTTCATATAAGAAAAGATGCCTCATTTTTCCGAATCAATGACGACCGCCCTCGCCATCCTCAACGACACCTTTGGCTACCCTGCATTCCGCGGGCAGCAGGCGGAGATCGTCGACCACGTCGCCGGCGGCGGCGACGCCCTGGTGTTGATGCCCACCGGCGGCGGCAAGTCGCTCTGCTACCAGATCCCGGCGCTGCTGCGCCCGGGCACGGCCCTCGTCATTTCGCCCCTCATCGCCCTGATGCAGGACCAGGTGGCAGCGCTCATCGAGGCGGGCGTGCGCGCCGCCTGCATCCACTCTGGGCAGGACGCCTTCGAATCCGACCGCGCCGAGCGCGCCTTCACCGATGGTGCGCTCGACCTCCTCTATGTCTCGCCGGAACGGCTGCTGTCGCCCTACTTCACGCACCTCCTGAGCAAGGCCGAGCGCCACGGCCTCGCCCTCTTCGCCATCGACGAGGCGCACTGCGTCTCGCAGTGGGGGCACGACTTCCGCCCGGAGTACCTGAAACTCGGCTTCCTGCACGAGCGCTATCCGGGCGTGCCGCGCATCGCGCTGACCGCCACCGCCGACGAGACGACGCGCAGGGAAATCATCGCCAACCTGCGCCTCGAGGAGGCGCGCATCTTCATCGCCAGCTTCGACCGGCCCAATATCCGCTACCGCATCGTCGAGAAGGCGAATGCCCGCGCCCAGTTGCTCGCCATCCTGCAAGCCGAGCACGAGGGCGAAGCCGGAATCGTCTACTGCCTGTCGCGGCGCAAGGTGGAAGAAACGGCGGCCTTCCTCTGCGCCGAAGGCCTTCGCGCCCTGCCCTATCATGCCGGCATGGATTCGCCCGTGCGCGAGCGCAACCAGACCACTTTCCTGCGCGAGGACGGCGTGGTGATGGTGGCGACCATCGCCTTCGGCATGGGCATCGACAAGCCCGACGTGCGCTTCGTCGCCCACCTCGACCTGCCGAAGAGCATCGAGGGCTACTACCAGGAGACCGGCCGCGCCGGACGGGATGGCCTGCCGGCCGACGCCTGGATGGCCTACGGCCTCGCCGACGTCGTGCAGCAGCGGCGCATGATCGAGGAGTCGCCGGCCGACGCCCGCCACAAGCGCGTCGCCGCCGCCAGGCTCGACGCCCTGCTCGGCCTGTGCGAGACCACCGCCTGCCGCCGCCAGCGCCTGCTCGCCTACTTCGGCGAGGACAGCGGCCCCTGTGGCAACTGTGACACCTGCCTCGATCCGCCGCAGACCTGGGACGGCACCGAGGCCGTGCGCAAGGCGCTGTCCTGCGTCTATCGCACGGGCCAGCGCTTCGGCGCCGGCCACGTCATCGACGTGCTGCTGGGGCGCGACGACGAACGCGTGCGCCAATGGGGACACGACAAACTGACGACCTACGGCATCGGCGCCGACATCCCGGAAAAGGAATGGCGCGGCATCTTCCGCCAGCTGGTGGCGCTCGGCCTGCTGGCGGTCGACCCCGCCCACGGCGCGTTGACCCTGGCCGCCGCCAGCCGCCCGGTGCTGAAGGGCGAGCAGAGCGTGCCGCTGCGCCGCCCGCCGGAAAAGAGGAAGGCCGCCACGCCGAAGAGCCGCAGGATCGATGCCGAGCTCACTGCCGACGAGCGCGCGCTGTGGGAGCAGCTGCGCGCCTGGCGCGCGGAAACGGCGAAGGCCCACGGCGTGCCCGCCTACGTCATCCTGCACGACGCCACGCTGCTGGAACTGCTGCGCCAGCGGCCACAGAGCCTCGACGAGATGCGCCACGTCAGCGGCATCGGCGCGCGCAAGCTGGAGAATTTCGGCGCGGCGCTGCTCGAGCTGCTGTCGCCAGCGCAGAATGGTGCTTGAGGGAGCGACCCGATGGGCG
>JAEHDO010000438.1 GCA_016880375.1 Betaproteobacteria bacterium
ATCTGGAAATGATGAAAGGCGGAATCGCCGGCCTGATGAAGCAGGCCCAGCAGATGCAGGAAAACATGAAGAAGGCGCAGGAGCAGCTGGCGACCATCGAAGTCGAGGGCCAGTCCGGCGCCGGCCTGGTCAAGGTGGTCATGACCTGCAAGCACGACGTGCGCCGCGTCAGCATCGACCCCTCGCTGCTGGCCGACGACAAGGACATGCTCGAAGACCTCGTCGCGGCCGCCGTAAACGACGCCGTGCGCCGCGTCGAAGCCACGGTGCAGGAAAAGATGAGCGGCTTCTCCGCCGGCCTCAACCTGCCGCCGGGGATGAAGCTGCCGTTCTGATGTCGCTCCCCACGGCTCTCGAAGAACTTGTCGAAGCCCTGCGCTGCCTGCCCGGCGTCGGGCCCAAGTCGGCGCAGCGCATGGCCTACCACCTGCTGCAACGCGACCAGAAGGGCGCCCTGCGCCTCGCCCGGGCGCTGGGGCAGGCCGTCGAGGTGCTGCGCCATTGCAGCCGCTGCAACGCCTTCAGCGAAAGCGAGGTCTGCGAGCGCTGCGCCTCGCCCCGGCGCGACGCTTCCCTGCTGTGCGTCGTCGAGATGCCGGCCGACCTCAACATGATGGAGCAGACCCACGCCTTCAACGGCATGTATTTCGTGCTGATGGGCCACCTCTCGCCGCTCGACGGCATCGGGCCGAAGGAACTGCATCTCGAGCGCCTGCTGGCGCGTGCCGGCGACGGCACGGTGGGGGAAGTCATCCTCGCCACCAATTTCACCAACGAGGGCGAGGCCACCGCCCACTACCTCGGCGAGATGCTGCGCGCCCGCGGCCTGAAGGTCTCCCGCATCGCCCGCGGCCTGCCGGTCGGCGGCGAAATCGAGCACACCGATGCCGGCACGATCGCCCAGGCCCTGATCGAGCGCCGCGTCCTCTAGAGCCCGCAACTCATTGTCCGGCCAGCGCTTTTCCGGTCGCGCGAAACTATGCCGTCAACGAACGGCTTTTTGCCTGCCCGTTGGCCTGGAATCCAGCACTGGCGCGGCTTTCCGCGGTTTTGCTTCCAATTCCCATTGATTTTTCTGTATAATCCTGCGGTTTTTAGCTCCGACATAACGCCCGCTTGCAGCGTGCATTAGTCTGCACTGATATTTTGTTTTGGATTTGCAGTCTTCTCTTCAGGAAATCGAGGCCATGAGCAGTGAAAAGAAAGTGGATTGCGGCAGGCGGAACCTGGTGTTCGCCACCGCGGCCGTGGGGGGCGTTGCGACCGTAGCGACGGCCGTGCCCTTCCTGGCAAGCATGTCGCCCTCCGAGCGCGCCAAGGCAGCCGGCGCCCCGGTCGAAGCCGATATCAGCAAGCTCGCCCCCGGCGAGATGATGCGCGTCGAATGGCGCGGCAAGCCGGTGTGGATCGTCCACCGCACCAAGGAAATGATCGAGACGCTGAAGAAGATCAACGACCAGGTCGCCGACCCGGCCTCTAAGCGTCCGATGCAGCCCGATTACATCAAGGGCGAGGAACGCTCGATCAAGCCGGAATACCTCGTCGTCGTCGGCATCTGCACCCACCTCGGCTGTTCGCCCACCGACAAGTTCAAGGAAGGCGCCGAATCCGGCATCGCCGCCGATTGGCCCGGCGGCTTCTTCTGCCCCTGCCACGGCTCGACCTTCGACCTGTCCGGCCGCGTGTACAAGGGCAAGCCGGCGCCGGACAACCTGGAAGTGCCGCCGCACTACTACATGTCCGATTCGCGCATCCTGATCGGCGAAGACAAGAAGGCATAAGGGGACGCACGACATGGCAAGCAGCAACTACGAGAAAATCAAGTCCGACGGCTCCCTGCTGGGCAACGTCATGGAGTGGGTCGATGCCCGCTTCCCGCTGACCGAGAACTGGAAAGGCCACCTGTCGGAGTACTACGCGCCGAAGAACTTCAACTTCTGGTACTTCTTCGGTTCGCTCGCCCTGCTGGTGCTGGTGATGCAGATCGTCACCGGCATCTTCCTGGTGATGCACTACAAGCCGGACGCCTCGCTCAACGCCGCCGGCGTGCCGGTGGCCTTCGCCAGCGTCGAATACATCATGCGCGACGTGCCGTGGGGCTGGCTGATCCGCTACATGCACTCGACCGGCGCCTCGGCCTTCTTCATCGTCGTCTATCTGCACATGTTCCGCGCCATGCTCTACGGTTCCTACCGCAAGCCGCGCGAGCTGCTGTGGATCTTCGGCGTGCTGATCTACCTGTGCCTGATGGCGGAAGCCTTCGCCGGCTACCTCCTGCCCTGGGGCCAGATGTCCTACTGGGGCGCCCAGGTGATTCTCAACCTGTTCTCGGC
>JAEHDO010000439.1 GCA_016880375.1 Betaproteobacteria bacterium
GGAAGTACGGATGATCCTAGTCCCCGATCCCGTCGCCCCTCGCCTGGCGCGCCCGCTCTTCCTCTCCCGCGTGCCGGCCGGCCTGCCGGCGCCGGCCGAGGAGCATATCGACGGCTGCCTCGACCTCAACGAGCACCTGATCGCGCACCGCGAGGCGACCTTTTTCATCCGCGTCCAGGGCCAGTCGATGACCGGCGCCGGCATCCAGGACGGCGACCTGCTGGTGGTGGACCGCGCGCTGGAAGCGGCCGACGGCGACATCGTCGTGGCGATGGTGGATAACGAGCTGACGCTGAAGCGCCTCTGCAAGCGCAATGGCCAGGTTCGCCTGCTGCCGGAAAATCCCTGCTTCCGCCCGATCGAGTTCGCCGACGGCCAGGAGCTGTCGATCTGGGGCGTGGCGACCAGCGTCGTGCATTCCCTCCGGCGCTAGCGCTTCGAGCCTGGGATCGGCTCGCCCGAGTCGCGCAGGCGCACCGCCTCGTGGAAACCGTGTTCCTCCGAGTAGGCCTTGAACCACATGCCTTCCGGCGAGTGGCGGGTGATGCCGTCGAAGAGGGTGGCGATCATCTGCGTGGTGCCCAGGCCCATGTTCTCGTAGGCCTGGTTGATCATCAGCTTCTGCATCATGAGCTGGTTTTTCGGCACGCCGGCCATGCGCTGCGCCAGCGCGTCCACCGCCGCGTCGAGTGCCGCCGCCGGCACGGCATCGTAGACCAGCCCCATCGCCTTCGCCTCACGGCCGTCCACCAGGTCGCCGGTGAGCAGCATGCGCTTCGCCTTCTCGGCGCCGATGCGGAACACCCACATCGCCGTCGTCGGGCAGCCCCAGACGCGCGCCGGCGGGTAGCCGATCTTGGCGTCCTCGGCCATGACCACGAGGTCGGCGCACAGCGCGATGTCGCTGCCGCCGGCCACCGCATAGCCGTGCACCTTGCAGATCACCGGCTTGTAGGAGCGCCAGAGCGAAAAGAAGTCGTCGGTGCACTGCTTCATGAAGCGGTAGTCCACCATCGGGTCCCACGGCATCGACTGCACGCCGGGGTTCTCGCCCTCGGCCTCGGCAAAGGCCTTCAGGTCGTAGCCCGAGCAGAAGCCGCGCCCGGCCCCCTGCAGGACGATGACGTGGATGCCGTCGTCGGCGTTGGCCCGCGCCACCGCGGCGCGGATCTCGCCCGGCATCTTCTCGTCGATGGCGTTCAGCCGCTCCGGGCGGTTGAGGGTGATGCGGGCGATGCGGCCGGCGGTCTCGTAGATCAGTGTCTCGAAAGTCATTGCCTTCTCCGTGGGTACTCCAATCGCGAATGATGGCAAGAAGCGGTGCTTTTGGCTATGCTTGGCTTCCCATTGCAGCGGTGATTTCGCATGCAGCTCATCCTCATCAGCGGCCTCTCCGGCTCCGGCAAGAGCATCGCCCTCCACGTGCTGGAGGATGCCGGCTATTACTGCGTCGACAACCTGCCGGCCACCTTGCTGCCGCCGCTGGTGCGCCAGTTGCGCGAGGAGGGCTACGAGCGCGTGGCGGTGGCGATCGATGTCCGCGCCGGCACCTCCATCGCCGCCCTGCCGCAGCAGCTGCGCGACCTGCAGGCCATGGGGGTGCCGACACGCTTCGTTTTCCTCGAAGCGCGCGACGAGGCCCTGATCGCGCGCTTTTCCGAGACGCGGCGCGGCCACCCGCTGTCGAACGCGGACACCACGCTGGCCGAGGCCATCGTGCGCGAGCGCGGCATGCTGGAGAACATCGCCGGCTTGGGCAACCGCATCGACACCAGCAGCCTCAACCCCAATGCGCTGCGCGCCTGGATCCTCGATTTCGCCCAGCCCGCCGTGTCCCAGGGACTGACTTTGCTGTTCGAGTCCTTCGGCTACAAGCACGGGGTGCCCCTCGACGCCGACCTGGTCTTCGACGTGCGCTGCCTGCCCAACCCGCACTACGATCCGGCGCTGCGCCCGCTCACCGGCCGCGATCCGGAGGTGGCGCGCTTTCTCGAAACGCAGGCGGAGGTGCGCAAGATGGCGGAGGACATCCGCCGCTTCCTCGCCGAGTGGCTGCCGTCCTACGTGCGCGACAACCGCAGCTATCTCACCGTCGCCATCGGCTGCACCGGCGGCCAGCACCGCTCGGTGTACCTGGCCGA
>JAEHDO010000440.1 GCA_016880375.1 Betaproteobacteria bacterium
GAGGAGACGCAGAAGTTCATCTTCAGCGTGCTCACCTCGATGTCCGACGTGCTGGTGGTGTGCGACCGCCACGGCGTCATCCAGGAGGTGAACCAGGCGCTGGCCGACCTGGTCGGAAAGAGCGAGGAGGAAGTGCGCGGCACGCCGCTGATCGACCTCTTCGCCGACGACGCCTCCAGCGAGCAGGCGCGCCGCTTCCTGCGCGACTTGCACAGCGAGCGCATCCACGACTGCGAGCTGCACTTCAAGTGCCGCTATGCGCCGGAGATGCCGGTGGCGGTGAACTGCACGCCGCGCCTGTCGCCGGTCGGCAAGTTCGTCGGCATGGTCATGACCGGCCGGCCGGTCGGCGACCTGCGCCGCGCCTACGAGCAGCTGCGCCAGGCGCACGAGGACCTGAAGCTCGCCCAGCAGCAACTGCTCCAATCCGAAAAGATGGCATCCCTCGGCCGCCTCGTCGCCGGCGTGGCGCACGAGCTGAACAACCCGATCAGCTTCGTCCTCGGCAACGTTTACGCCCTGCAGCGCTACGGCAGCCGCATGCGCGAGTACCTCGAGGCCATCCATGCCGGCAAGCCGGCGGAGGAACTGGCGGAGTTGCGCAGGAGCCTGCGCATCGACCGCCTGATGGAGGACATGCAGCCGCTCATCGACGGCACCATCGAGGGCGCCGAGCGCACGCGCGACATCGTCGCCGGCCTCAAGCGCTTCTCGGCGCAGGACCGCGGCGAGGAGGAGACCTTCAACCTGGCCGAGGTGCTGGAGCGCTCGGTGCACTGGGTGGTGAAGGCCTCCGGTTCGAGGATCAAGGTTTCGCTGGACGTGCCGAAGGAGATTCCCGTCTCCGGCTCGGCCGGCCAGATGCAGCAGGTGCTGGTGAACCTGGTGCAGAACGCCATCGACGGCACCGAGCGGCAGCCCGATGCGCTTCTCGACATCAAGGGTGCCGTGCGCAATCGCAGCGCGGTGCTCACCTTCCGCGACAACGGTTCCGGCTTCGGGGAGGAGAACCTCGACAAGGCCTTCGATCCCTTCTTTACCACCAAGCCGGTCGGCAAGGGCACCGGGCTGGGCCTGTCGATCAGCTACGGCATCGTCGAGCGGCATCGCGGCCATCTGGCCGCCTCCAATCATCCGGACGGCGGCGCCGTGCTGACGCTGACCCTGCCGCTGGCCGGTTAAGCGCTTTTCCAATAAGCGGCATACCGGCAGCGCCCTTTCCGGCGCTTTCCGGGCTGCCCGCAATAATCCATACGGAACAACGTGATATTTGACTCCGGCCTTGGCACGATTCATGATAGGAAAAAACATTATTTCTTCATACGAAGCGATCGGGGCGACGCGATGGAATCCCTACCGAACGACTGGCTGGCGTTGATGTTCCTGGTCTTCACGCTCGGCGTGAAGCACGGGCTGGATGCCGATCACCTGGCCACCATCGATGGTTTGACCCGCTACAACGCCCGTCGCAACCCGCGGCTGGCGCGCTGGTGCGGATTCCTGTTTTCCCTGGGGCATGGAGCGGTGGTGATGGCCGTCGCCCTGGCGATCGGGGCGCTGTCAAGCCGCTGGGCGGTGCCGGAGTGGATGGAAGACCTCGGCGCCTGGATCTCCATTGCCTTCCTGACGTTGCTGGGGGCCATGAACCTGGTCGCAGTGCTGGCCGCACAACCGGGTCAGGTGGTGCAGCCGGTGGGCCTCAAGGGGCGCTTCCTCGGCCGCCTGCAGCGCACCGGCAACCCGTTGCTCATCGCCGCCGTCGGCGCGCTCTTCGCTCTGTCCTTCGACACCATGAGCCAGGCGGCGCTGTTCGCCCTCACCGGCACGCAGTTCGGCGGCGTGTCGCACGCACTGACTTTGGGGTTGCTCTTCATGCTCGGCATGATGCTGATGGACGGCGTGAACGGCTTCTGGATCGCGCGCCTGATCCGCCGCGCCGACCGCCTCGCCTGCGTCGCGTCGCGCATCATGGGGCTGGCCGTGGGTGGCCTGTCGCTGCTGGTGGCGGGCTTCGGTTTCGCGAAATATGCATCGCCCGAAGTCAGCGCCTGGTCGGACGGCAAGGAGCTCGCCTTCGGCCTTTCCTTCGTCGTTGTCGTTGCCTTGAGTTTCCTGCTGGCCCTGCGGCTCGCACGCAGTGAGCCGGCGCGGGCATAGACCTTCGCCTTGATCCGGGCGGCCGCACGTTGCCTGCCAACAGGCGATAATCCATCGAATGAACGCATCCCCCGGCGCGGGCCGCATCCCGCTCAACACGCCGCTGCTGCGCGGCGAGCGGCGGCCGCGCGTGGCGCTGGTCGGCCGCCATCAGGCCGGCAAGAGCACCATCTTCCAGGCGGCCTCCAGCGCCGCGCCGCACCAGGAACGCCTGGCCGGCGAATCCGCCTACGAGGAGTGCCAGGTCGGCATCGGCCTCGAGGAGATCTCGCTGGTCGACCTGCCGTCGATCGAATCCCTGCACCGCCTGCGCGAGGCCGACCGGCAGGTGCTGATGGTCCTGCTCTGGGGCGACCGCTGGCCGGCGATCGCCCGCCACGAGCCGCAGCAGCCGACGGCGGCCTTCCGCGCGCCGGACGTGCTGGTGCAGGTGGTCGATGCCACGGCGCTCGAACGCGACCTTGAGTTGAGCCTGGAACTGTCGCTGCTTGGCCGGCCGCTGGTGATCGCGCTCAACCGCATGGACGAGGCGCGCGAGAAGGGCCTCTACATCAACGCCCGGGCGCTGTCCGAGCGGCTCGGCGTGCCGGTGGTGGCGACGGTGGCGCACATGGGCATGGGGCTGACCGAGATGTTCGCCGCGGCGCTGGCGGCGGCGCGCGGGAAAGCCTGCCCGCTGGCGCAGTTGTGCAGCGAGCACATCCGCGAGAGCCTGAAGCCGCTCAACGCGCTCCTCGCGCGGCCGGAGATCGGGGAAGCCTTCCGCGTGCCGCGCCCGCTGCTGCTGATGCAGCTGGCGGAGAACGACGACTGGTTCCTGCGCGAGCTGGCCGAGCATTTTCCGGCGCTGGTGCCGGAAGTGACGGCGGCGCGCGCCGAAGCGCAGAAGACCCTGCCGCGGCCGCTCTCCGACGAGTTGCACGCCGACCGCCATCACCGCGCGGCGCTGCTCTTCGAGGCGGTCACCCGGCTCGGCGCGCCGGAGGACAGCGAGCGCTGGAAGCGCCGGCTCGACGACCTGTTCCTGCATCCGCGCGGGGGCCTGATCGGCAGCCTGGCGGTGTTCGCGCTGGTGCTGTTCATGGTCTTCGAGGTGAGCGCCGTGCTGGACGGACTGACTTCCGCCCGCCTGGCCGAATGGGTCGGGCAGTGGCAGCCGGATACCACCGCGGGCGTCATCGGCCGCGCCGTGGCCGAGGCGCTGGTGGGCATGGTCGGCATCGTCGTGCCCTACATGCTGCCGCTGGTGCTGCTGCTGGTGGCGCTGGAGGAATCCGGCATCATGCACCGCGTCGCCTTCGTGGTGGACCGCGGCTTCCACTCGATCGGATTGCATGGCGGCGTGGCCGTGCCCTTCCTCATCGGACTCGGCTGCAACGTGCCGGCGATCTCGGCGGTGGCCGCCACGGCGCGCGGCCGCGAACGCATCGTCGCCTCGCTGCTGATCACCTTCGTGCCCTGCTCGGCACGCTCGGCCATCGTGCTGGCGCTGGGCGGCAAGTACCTCGGCGGCCTCGGCGTGTTCTTCATCTTCGCCCTGGCCATGGTCGCGGTGGCGGTGCTCGGCAAGCTGCTCGGCCGCCGCTATCCGGAGGACGTGCGCGGCATGGTGCTGGAGATCCCGCCCTACCGCCTGCCGGCCTGGCCGGCGCTGCTGCGCAACACCTGGGCGCGCACCAGCGACATCCTCACCATCGTCACGCCGCTGCTGGTCGCCGGCAGCGTGGTGCTGGCGCTGCTGGCCCATTTCGGCGCGGACGACCTCATCAACGCGGCGCTGATGCCGGTGACGTCATGGTGGCTGGGACTGCCGGCGGCGCTCGGCGTACCGATCCTCTTCGGCATCCTGCGGAAGGAGCTGTCGCTGCTGATGGTGTACCAGGCGCTCGGCACGCTGGAGATCGCGCCGCTGCTCGACTGGGTGCAGATCCTCGTCTTCCTGGTCTTCCTGACCTTCTACATCCCCTGCGTGTCCACCTTCGCCGTGATGCTGAAGACCCTCGGCCGGCGCGAGGCGCTGTTCTCGGTGGCGCTGTCGGTCGGGGTGGCGCTGGGGCTGGCGGGGGTGACGCGGCTGGGGGCGGAATTGCTGCGCTTGGCCGCAGGCCCTAGCGGCCTTTTTTGAGCAGGGCGAACACCCCGATGAGGATGAGGATCAGCGGCCACCACTTGGCCAGAATGGCCTTGAGTTCGCCCAGCGGCAGAATGCCGAGGTTGGAGAGCAGGAGCAGGCCGCCGACGACAATGAGGATGACGGGCCAGAAAGTACCGCGCATGAACGAATCTCCAAGGATGAGGGGGCAGAGATGCTGCAGGCCCGCATGATAGCCCAAACCGGCTGCGCCCGACTGCCCACAGCTTATCCACCGCGACTTTGCGGCTTATCCACCGGTTTTCCGCTGCTTATGCACCGCTTATCCACTCGCCATGGCCTGTCTGCGCGAGTAAACTCACCGACTTGATCGAATAACCACCCCATGGCCCAAGCCCGCGCATTCAATTCCCCGCAAACCGGCGATCCGCAACTGGCGGCGCTGAAGCTGCCGCCGCATTCGATCGAGGCCGAGCAATCGCTCCTCGGCGGCCTGATGCTCGACAACAGCGCCTGGGACCGCATCGCCGACCAGGTTGCCGAGGCGGATTTCTACCGCGACGACCACCGCCGCATCTTCCGCCACATCGCGCGCCTGATCGAGGCCGGTCGCCCGGCCGACGTGGTGACGGTGTATGAGTCGCTGGAGAAGGC
>JAEHDO010000071.1 GCA_016880375.1 Betaproteobacteria bacterium
AACAGGCGCCCGATGACCTGCTGGAAAGCGACCAGCTGATGCTGGCCCTGCAGGTGACGCTGCTCCTGATGGTGCCCCTGCTCATGGCCTTCTGGTTTGCCCCCATGCTGGCGGCCTGGAACGAGATGCCGGCCGGCAAGGCGCTGTTCTTCAGCTTCATGGCTTGCGTACGCAACTGGCGCCCTTTCCTGGCCTACGGCCTGGCCGTGGCGTTCATCAGCGCCATCCTGCCGGGCATCGTTCTCGGCATCGTCGGCGCGGCTTCCGCGCCCCTGCAGAAAGTGGTGGCGATTGCGATGTCCCTGCCGCTCCTGTTCGTCTTCGTGCCGACGCTGTTCGCCAGCTTCTACGTGAGCTATCGCGACGTGTTCGTGAGCGGGGAGCAGTAAGCCGTGAGCGGCCGGGATGAACCGCTCGGCCTGCTCGGCGGCACTTTCGATCCGGTTCACTACGGCCACCTGCGTCTGGCCGAGGAGGCGCGCGAGGCGCTCGACCTTGCCGGTGTGCGCTGGCTTCCTGCCGGTCGTCCGCCGCATCGCCAGGCGCCGCGCGTCGCCGCCGCGCATCGCCTCGAAATGGTGCGGCAGGCGGTGTCGGGCAATCCCGCCTTCACGGTGGACGATGCCGAAACGGCATCAGGCGAGCCCAGCTACACCGTGACCACGCTCGAGCGAGTGCGCGCCGAACAGGGCTCCCGTCCGCTGGTGCTGCTGATGGGCGCCGATGCCTTTCTCGGCCTTGCCACCTGGCACCGCTGGCGCGAGATCCTTGCGCTGACCCACATCGGCGTGGCGGCGCGGCCAGGCTTCGAACTGTCGCCGGAGGCATTGCCGGCGGAACTGGCCGCGGCCTGCGCCGACCGGCTCGGCGCCGATGCGGGCGTCCTGGGCGCAGCGCCGGCCGGCTGCGTCGTCCAGTTCGCCATGACCCCGCTGGCGATTTCCGCCTCGCTGCTGCGGGCGCGGCTGGCAGCGGGGCTTTCCGCGCGGTATTTGCTTCCCGATCCGGTGCGGGAGTATATTGACCGGCATCACCTTTACAGAGCGACTGATGGACGTTAAAAAACTGCAGAAGCTCGCCGTCACCGCGCTGGAGGACATCAAGGCGCGCGACATCGAAGTCATCAACACCACCAAGCTCTCCTCCCTGTTCGACCGCATCATCATCGCCAGCGCCGATTCGGCGCGGCAGACCAAGTCGCTTGCACGCAGCGTGCAGGACAAGGTGCTCGCCGCCGGCGGCCGCGTCATCGGCATGGAGGGCGAGGCGTCCGGCGAGTGGATCGTCGTCGACCTCGGCGACATCGTCGTGCATGTCATGCAGCCGGCGGTGCGCAGCTACTACAACCTGGAAGAGCTCTGGTCCGCCAAGCCCGCTGCGCGGAAAAAATCCGCCGCTGCCGGTGGATGAGGCTGCTCGCCGTCGCCGTCGGCACGCGCCTGCCCGCCTGGGCCGACGCGGCCTTCGCCGAATTCGCCAAACGCATGCCGCGCGAGCTGTCCCTCGAACTGAAGGAGATCAAGGCCGAGCCGCGCAGCGGCGGCAAGCCGGTCGAGGCGCTGCTGGCCGCCGAAGCCGGACGCATCCGGGCGGCGCTGCCGGCCCGCTGCCGGCTGGTGGCCCTGGACGAGCGCGGCGCCGATCTGGCCACGCCGCAGCTGGCCGGTCGCCTGCGCCAGTGGATGGAGACGGGCGACGATGTCGCCTTTGTCATCGGCGGGCCGGACGGCCTGGCGCCGGACCTCAAGGCTGCGGCGGCGGAAACGCTGCGCCTGTCCAGCCTGACGCTGCCGCACGCCCTGGCGCGCGTGCTGCTGGCCGAGGCGCTGTACCGTGCAACCAGCCTGCTGAAGAACCACCCTTACCACCGGGAATAAGGGAAGCATGATCACCCTTGAGCCCAGGATTTATCTCGCTTCCCGCAGCCCGCGCCGGCGCGAGCTGCTGACGCAGATCGGCGTGCGTTTCGAGCTGCTGATGTTCCGCGGCATCCCGCGCGAGGATCCGGACATCGATGAGGCCGCCCTGCCGGGGGAAAGCCCGGAGGATTACGTCGTGCGCGTGACGCTGGCCAAGGCGCAGGCCGGCATGCGGCGCATCCGCGAGCGCCACCTCATCCCGCACCCCGTCCTCGCCGCCGACACGACGGTGGAAGTCGACGGCAGCGTCATCGGCAAGCCCGGGCACGAGGCCGACGCCGTGGCCATCCTGCAGCAGCTGTCCGGCCGCAGCCACCGCGTGCTGACGGCGGTGGCGCTCGCCGACAGCGACTGCACCGAACACCTGCTCAACGTCAGCGAGGTGCGCTTTCGCCCGCTGGAGAACGAGGAGATCCGCCGCTACGTCGCCAGCGGCGAGCCGTTCGACAAGGCCGGCGCCTATGGCATCCAGGGCCGCGCCGCGATCTTCGTCGAAGAGATCAGGGGCTCCTATACAGGCATCATGGGGCTGCCGCTTTACGAGACCGCCCTTCTTCTGCGACGATTTGGCTACCCTATCTAAAAGGAAAACATCATGAGCGCACTCGACTGGTTCAAGCGCATACTGGGCCAGAAGGAAAACGAGGCGGCTCCGCCCTCACCCCCGCCCGCGGGGGCCTCGATGGAGGTGGCCGGCCTGAACTTCATGACGGCCATCGAGGCCCACATCAAGTGGAAGTCGCGGCTGGAAAACTACATCCAGGGCACCAGCAGCGAGGATCTCAAGGTCGAGGTGGTCAGCCGCGACGACCAGTGCCCGCTCGGCAAGTGGATCTACAGCACCGGTGGCGAGCGCTTCGGCAGCATCGACACCTTCGGCGACATGAAGGGCCACCATGCCCTTTTCCACCAATGCGCCGGCCGGATTGTCGAGACCGCCCAGGCGGGGAAAATGGATGAGGCGATGCGCCTGCTGCAGTACGGCGACTACGTGCGCGCCTCGGAGCAGGTCAAGCGCCTGCTCGCCAAGCTCTACGTGCGCCTGAACGCCAGCGCCTGATACACTTCGCGCATAGCCACCCGGAGCCGCGCAGCGGCGAACCCCCGTCACCCCCTTCCGCGGGAAGGGGGGCGGGGGAAAGGCACCAAGAATGAGCGAAGAGTTTCTCGTTAACTTCACGCCGCAGGAAACCCGCGCCGCCCTCATGCAGGGCGGCATCGTGCAGGAGCTGCACATCGAGCGCACCGCCTCGCGCGGCCTCGTCGGCAACGTCTACCTCGGCCGCGTCGTGCGCGTGCTGCCCGGCATGCAGTCGGCCTTCATCGACATCGGCCTGGAGCGCACCGCCTTCCTCCACGTCGCCGACATCTGGGAGCAGCGCCAGAACGGCCATGGCGGCCAGAATGGCGACGGACCCAAGCCGATCGAGAAGATCCTCTCCGAGGGCCAGAACCTCATCGTGCAGGTCCTGAAGGACCCGATCGGCACCAAGGGCGCGCGCCTGTCCACCCAGATCAGCATCGCCGGCCGGCTGCTCGTCTACCTGCCGCAGGAGAAGCACATCGGCATCTCGCAGCGCATCGAGGGCGAGGCCGAGCGCGAGCAGCTGCGCGTGAAGCTGCAGCAGCTGGTGCCGGCCGACGAGGCCGGCGGCTTCATCGTGCGCACCATGGCGGAGAAGGCCAGCGACGAGGAACTCGCCAACGACATCGCCTACCTGCGCAAGCGCTGGACGGAGGCCAAGAACGCCGCCGTCAGCGCCCGCCCGCCGGCGCTGCTCTACCAGGACCTCACCCTCGGCCAGCGCCTGCTGCGCGACCTGGTCACGCCGGAGACCTCGCGCATCTTCATCGACTCGCGCGAGAATTTCCAGAAGCTGTCCACCTTCGCCCAGGAATACATGCCGCAGCTGCTCCACCTGCTGGAACACTATACCGGCGAGCGGCCGCTGTTCGATCTGCATGGCGTCGAGGACGAGATCCAGAAGGCGCTGGCGCGCCGCGTCGACCTCAAGTCCGGCGGCTATCTCATCATCGACCAGACCGAGGCGATGACCACCATCGACGTCAACACCGGCGGCTTCGTCGGCCTGCGCAACTTCGACGACACCATCTTCAAGACCAACCTCGAGGCGGCGCAGACCATTGCCCGCCAGCTCAGGCTGAGGAACCTCGGCGGCATCATCATCCTCGACTTCATCGACATGGAGAACGAGGAGCACAAGGCCGCCGTGCTCGCCGAGCTGAACAAGGCGCTGGCGCGCGACCACACGCGCATGTCGGTGAACGGCTTCACCGTGCTCGGCCTGGTCGAGATGACGCGCAAGCGCACGCGCGAGTCGCTCGCCCATGTGCTGTGCGAGCCCTGCCAGACCTGCGGCGGCCGCGGCGAAGTGAGGACGGCGCGCACCATGTGCTACGAGATCCTGCGCGAGCTGCTGCGCGAGGCGCGCCAGTTCAGCGCCCGCGAATACCGCGTGCTGGCCGCGCCGGCCGTGATCGACCTCTTCCTCGAAGAGGAATCCGGCTCGCTCGCCATGCTCTCCGATTTCATCGGCAAGCCGATTTCCCTGCAGGCCGAATCCGGCTACACTCAGGAGCAGTTCGACATCGTCCTGATGTAAGGAGAAGTGCGTGGCCAGCACCGTCAGCGTGCCGCTGTGGCTGTTCCTGATCCTCTGCCTGCTCGCCGCCTGGGCCGCCGGCGTGCTGCTGCTGGCGCCGGGCATGCGCTGGTTCTTCCGCCGCCGCATCAACGCCGTCATCCAGGAACTCAACACCCGCCTGAAGACCGAGCTGCCGTCCTTCAAGCTCACCCGGCGCGAGGTGCTCATCGACCGCCTCTTCCACGACCCCGCGCTGCAGGCCGCCGCCGAAGCGCATGCAAAAGACAGCGGCGAGCCGCTCACCGACGTGCGCCGCCGCATCGACCGCTACGCGCGCGAGATCGTGCCCTCCTTCAACGCCTACCTGTATTTCCGCGTCGGCTACTGGCTGGCGAAGACGGCGGCGCGCTCGCTCTACCGCGTGCGCCTGGGCTACGCCGACGAGGCCGGCCTGGCGAACGTCGATCCGAAATCCACCGTGGTCTTCGTCATGAACCACCGCAGCAACATGGACTACGTGCTGGTGGCCTTCCTTGCCGCCGAACAGGTGGCGCTGTCCTATGCCGTCGGCGAGTGGGCGCGGGTGTGGGGCCTGCAGGCGCTGATCCGCTCCATGGGCGCCTATTTCGTGCGGCGCAACTCCGGCGACCCGCTCTACCGCGCCGTGCTCTCGCGCTACGTGCAGATGGCCACCGAGGCCGGCGTGCCGCAGGCGCTGTTTCCCGAGGGCGGCCTGACCGTCGACGGCGCCCTGCGCCAGCCGAAGTTCGGCCTGCTCGACTACATGGTCAAGACCTTCCGTGCCGATGCGCCGCGCGACCTGGTGTTCATCCCCGTCGGCCTCAACTACGACCGCGTGCTGGAGGACCGCAGCCAGCTGCTCAAGCTGGCGGAACACCGCCGCCGCCGCGGCCTGCTCGGCGCCGTACTGACGACGCTGACTTTTATCGGGCGCAACCTGTGGCTGATGCTCACCGGCCGCTGGCACCGGCTCGGCTACGCCTGCGTGAATTTCGGCAGCCCGGTATCGATGCGGCATTATGTCCAGGCGCACGGCGTCGACTTCGCCGGCCTCGACGAGGCGGCGCGCCGCGAGGAGGTGGCGGCGCTCGGGCGCCGGCTGATGCAGTCCATCGGCGCGGTGATCCCGGTGGTGCCGGTGGCGCTGGTGGCGCAGGTGTTCCGTCGCGACCCGGACAGGGCGCTTTCCGAGCTGGAGGTGAAGTCGGCGGCCTGCGACCTGCTCGCCGGCTGGGAGGCGCGCGGCGCGCACATCTATGTCCCGCGCCACGATCGCGACTACGCCATCGGCGTCGGCCTGCGCATGCTGACCCTGCGCCACATCGTCGCGGAGCGCGACGGCCTCTTCATCGCCGTGCCGGAAAACCTGCCGGTGCTGGCCTACTACGCCAACTCCGTCGCCCACTTCGGCGGCGAGGTCGCGCTGGCGCTGCCGCTGGAAGAAGCGGTTCCCGCGCCGGCCGTTTCCTGAGCTAGCTGACCCGCGCGCTGCGGAAGCCGACGAAGATGTCGTCGCGCTGCGGCTCGTAGAAATTGCGGAAGGCGGGATCGAGCAGGCGCGCCGGCGTGGCGAAGGAGCCGCCGCGCACGGCGCGGTGTGTGTGGAACCAGGGACGCGAGTAGTCCTCGTAAGGGTCCGGCGTGAATCCGTCATAGGGCGCGAACGGGCTGGCCGTCCATTGCCAGACGTGGCCCCAGGGCAAGAAGTCCGTGCCGAAATGCTTCGCTGCGCACTCCCACTCGGCCTCCGTCGGCAGGCGCCGCCCGGCGCGGCGGCACCAGGCCTCGGCCTCGAAGGCGCTGACGTGGCACACCGGCTCCTCCGGCGCGAGCGGAATCGGGGCATCGTAAGCGCGCCGTTCCCAGCCCTGCTCGCCGCGGCGCCAATGGCGCGGCGCACGACGCCCGGTCTCCGCCAGCCACTGCCGGCCCGGCTCGCTCCACCATTCCATGCGTTCGTAGCCGCCGTCCTCGACGAAGGCCAGGAACTCGGCGTTGCTCACCGGCCGCCGGTCGATGGCGAAGGGCGCCAGCTTCACGGCATGCGCCCACTTCTCGTTGTCGAAGACGAAGGCCGCGTCGCGGCGGCTGCCGATCTCGATGTCGCCGCCGGGGAAATGCAGCTCGCCGCCTGCGCCCATTCGCGGCGGCCCCGCCGGCAATCCGGCCGGCAGCGGTTCGCCGAGGGTCTGCAGCGTGTAGTGCAGCGCCTCGCAGTGCATGTCCTCGTGGTAGAGCGCCAGCCGGAAGAAATACGGGTCGGCCGCTCCGGCGTCGAGCGCCGCATGGGTGGCGTCGAGCACCGCCGCGAGGTAGGCGCGGGTCGCCGCCAGGTCGGGCAGGTCGAGCGTCCAGCGCGTGGCGTGGGCGACGTTGCCGGAGTCGTACCAGCGGTCGGCGTCGGCAAGAAAGCGCGAGGGCGCAAAGCCGCCGTCCTGCCGGCGCAGGCACCAGCGCTCGGCGAACCAGGCGACATGGCCGATCTCCCAGCGCGGCGGGTTGATGATCTTCTCGTAGGGCACCGCCTGCCAGAGCGCCGGCGGCAGCCCGGCATACAGCGCCTGCAGTCGCGCGCGGCTGTCGTCCAGCGCGGCATGCAGTTCCGCCTTCGAGAGATTGCGCGTCATGCCGCCTCCGCTGGGCCGCCCCGAGGAGGCGGCAAGTCATTACACGAAAGCCGCGCAGAGCACGGCTGAACTGCCGTCACCCCTTTCCCCGGGAAAGGGGCTGGGGGATTGGCTTTCATGGTTCAGCCAGAAACAGCGCGAAACCGCCTTCGGCGTCTTGCCACAGGCGCTGCCTCGGCAAGCCTGCTTCTTCGAGCAGCGCCGCGAATCCTGCGGGCGTCCACTTCCAGGAATCCTCGGTGTGGATGCGCTCGCCGGCGGCGAAGCGGCGTGGCTGGCCGGCCAGCTGCACGGATACTTCGCGCCGCGCCTCCAGGTGCATCTCGATGCGGCTCGCCGCGGCGTCGAAGAAGGCCACGTGGCGCCAGTCGGCGACGTCGAAGTCCGCCGGCAGCAGGCGGTTCACATGGTTCAGCACGTTGAGGTTGAAGGCGGCGGTGACGCCCAGCGCATCGTCGTAGGCGGCATCGAGCACGGCCTTGTCCTTGACGAGGTCGACGCCGATCAGCAGGGCGCCGCCGGGAGAAGTCGCGCTGCAGGCGCGGGCGATGCGCGCGAGGAAGCCGCGCGCCGCGTCGGGCGGGAAATTGCCGATGGAGGAGCCCGGATAGAACCACAGCCGCGGCGCGCCGGCCGGCGCGAGCAGGTCTTGCGGCAGGTCGAGACTGCGCGTGAAGTCGATCGCCACGCCGGTCATGGGCAGGTCGGGAAAGCGCTGCTGCAGGCGGCCGAGCGCATCGCGCAGGTAATCCGCCGAAATGTCGAGCGCCACGTAGCCGGCCGGCTGCAGGAGCGCGAACAGGCCGGCCGCCTTGCCGCAGTCGCCGGCGCCGAGGTCGATGAGCAGCCGGCCGCGGCCGGCGGCGCGGGCAATGTCGCTGCCGTGATCGGCGAGGATGCGCGCCTCGCTGCGCGTCAGGGCGTACTCGGGCAGGCAGCAGATCGCAGCGAAGAGGCGCGAGCCGAGCTCGTCGTAAAAGTACTTCGGCGGGATCGAGGCGCGTGCGTCCCGCAGGCCGGCGAGCAGTTCGGGCCGCGCGTCCTCGCCGCCGCGCCGCAGGTCGGCGAAGCGGAAGGGGGCGGCAGGTCCCGTGGCGGCGCCCATGGCCGGCACCTACTTCTTCGGCATCCTGCCGAGCAGGTAGAACTCGTCGTTCGGCCGCATGTTGGTCATGTTGGCCATGCGGTTGGAAAGGCCGAAGAAGGCGGCGACGCCGCCGATGTCCCAGATGTCCTCGTCCGTGAAGCCGTGGCCGCGCAGCGTCTCGAAGTCGGCATCGCCGATCTCTCCCGAGTTCAGGCAGACCTTCATGGCGAAGTCGAGCATGGCGCGCTGCTTCGGCGTGATGTCGGCCTTGCGGTAGTTCACCGCCACCTGGTCGGCGATGAGCGGGTTCTTGGCGCGGATGCGCAGGATGGCGCCGTGCGCGACGACGCAGTACTGGCAGTGGTTGGCGTTCGAGGTGGCGACGACGATCATCTCGCGCTCGGCCTTGGTCAGGCCGCTTTCCTTTTCCATCAGCGCGTCGTGGTAGGCGAAGAAGGCGCGGAATTCGGCCGGGCGGTGGGCGAGCGCGAGGAAGACGTTCGGCACGAAGCCGGACTTCTCCTGCACTGCCTCGATGCGGGCGCGGATGTCCTCCGGGATGTCCTTGAGTTCGGGCACGGGATAGCGGCTGATGGCAGGGTGGCTCATGGCGATACTTTCTCCAGGAATTGGGTAACAGGCGCATTTTAGCGTTTCTCCGCCCCGGCCCCGGCAGGCACGAAAATCCGCGCTGCCGGGACAATTCCCCGCCGCCGCCGGCGGGGTAAGATGGCGTTTCCCATCCCGGAGACTTTCATGAACGACATCCCCGCCGGCCTCGACTACGAGGCGCTGATGCAAGTGGTGCGCCGCCGCCGCAGCGTGCGCGCCTTCGAGAAGGGCCGCCACGTCGGCCGCGACGTGCTGGAGAAGATCGTCGACTGCGGCCGCTGGGCGCCGAGCGGCGCCAATTCGCAGCCGTGGGACTTCATCGTCGTCGACGACCCCGTCATGAAGGAAAGGGTGTTCGAGGTCTTCATGCGCCAGTCGCAGCGCCTGATCGACCATGCCAAGGGCTTCCCCGCCGTGAAGAAGACCTACATGGCGAACACCGTGGCGATCGTCGTCGTGCTCGGCGACCCGCGCTGGAAGGCCTGCTTCCCCCAGGGCACTTCGCCCGAGTTCGTCGAGGAATACGCCGCCAACAACGAGAAGATCCACCTCGTCTCCCTCGGCGCCGCCATCCAGAACCTGCAGCTCGGCGTCACCGCCATGGGCCTCACCTCGGCCTGGCTTTCCGGCGGCGGCGAGGCCACCACCAATCGCGAGCTGTCCGGGCTGCTCGGCTACCCCGCGTTCATGGAGGCGGTCGGCACCATCCCCATCGGCTACCCGCAGAAGGATGTCTCCCTGCGCTACCGCCGGCCGCTGCAGCAGGTGACGCACTGGAACCGCTACGAGCCGGAGAAATTCCGCACCCAGGCGCAGATCGACTACTACGTCGAGCGCCTGCGCCCCTTCGCCATGTACCGCGGCGTCGAGAAGATGGAGGACTGGGAGGACTGCGACGAGAAACTCGGCTCGTGGAAGGACGCCTTCACCACGCCGGTGCCGAACCCCTCCGGCAAGCTGGAAAAATAGCCGCCCCTACTGAACCGGCAGCCGGCCCGCCACGACGACCTTGCCGCCCTCGCTGCGCACGACGATGATTTCCGCCGTCGCGGGCGAGAGGTCCGTCAGCGCGCGGATATTGAAGTTGTGCGTCACCAGCGCCAGATTCTGCGGCGGGCGCACCGTGCGGATGAGTTCGATGACGGCGCGCGTGCGCTCGGCCTCGCGCTCGGGGTCCTTGTACAGCGAGTTGAGCGCCTCCCACGGCACGGGCGGATGGCCGAAGGCGAGCTCGGCGGTTTCCAGCGTGCGGCACCATTGCGAGGCGCGCACTTCGCCTACCTTGATCGCGTGCCACTTCAGCGTGCGTGCGATGCGCCGCGCCTCCTCGCGGCCGGCTTCCGACAGGTTGCGCTGCGTCTTGCAGTCGCCGATGAGGAAATTCGGCGGATCGCCGAGCCCCGCCTCGGTGGCAGCATGGCGCAGCAGCAGCACGTAGCCGCCCGCCTTCAGTTTCTTCAACAGTGCCTCGTCGGCGAAAGCCGCGAGCGGCAGTATCAGCCCGAGCAGCAGGGCGAGCGTTTGCCTCATTCGATCACTCCCAGCCGGCCATTGTGACTACGGCCGCCGCTTCGCGGCTTAACTTGCTGGCGCAAGTTAGCCTGCGCCGCAATGGCTTCTCCGCTCATCGGCCTTGTTCGTCGGAATCGCACTGTCTCAGCTTACTCAATGACGCCGAGACGGCCATTGTGAGAACCCATGTACCAGAAGCGGCCCTGCGCATCGATGATCGCCTTGCGGATGCCGGTGTTCCTGGAGGGCAGATTGATGACGCGGAACGCCTCCGTCTTCGGATCGAGCAGCGCCACCGTGTCGGTGTCGATCTCGTTGGCCCAGACGCGGCCGGCGCCATCCACCGTCACCGCATAGGGGCCGCCGCCGCGGCCGGCGGGCATGGCGTATTCCTTGACGATTTTGCGCGCCTGCGGGTCGACCCGGATCAGCTTGCCGTTGCCGTAGAGGGTCACCCAGAGCATGCCGTCCGGCGCCGTGG
>JAEHDO010000441.1 GCA_016880375.1 Betaproteobacteria bacterium
ACTTCTTCAACGACACCGAGTACGCGCGCCTGCACACCGACCAGCGCATCGCCATGATCACCGGCAACAAGCGCGAGTTCGAGCAGTGGGCCTTCATGTTCACCTACGACCTCTACGCCATCTGCTCGGAGAACGATGCCGCGGATCCCAAGTCGATCTACAAGCGCCTGCCGACCATCAAGGCGCCGATCTTCCTCGCCTTCGGCGCGAAGGAGCCGTTCATCCCGGGCACCGCCCTGAACGGCTGGACCGACATGGCCAAGAGCATCATCATTCCGTTCAAGCAGCGCATGACGGCCGCCGGCAACACGCCGCAGGTCAAGGTCTACCCGGGGGTCGGCCACTTCATCCATACCGACGTTCCCTACGAGTTCGCCAGGGATACGGTGGACTTCATGAAGACCCGCCACGTGGATGCGGCATCGGCCGACGTGGTCGACGCCCTGATCAACCAGACCGGCACGGCCGCCGCAGCGCCCGCCGCCGCTTCGTCCGGCAAGCCGTCCGGCCTCGCCAAGTGAGGTGCGCCATGAAACCAGACATGAGGAAAACCGACGTGAAGAACCTGATCACCACGCTGACCCTGGCCGCAGCCTGCCTGTTGCCGGGCCTGGCGCCGGCGGCGGACATGAAGCAGATTACCCCGCCGTCGTCGATCATGGCCCAGGACAAGATGAAGCAGTACTACGTCATCCCGAACTTCCGCATCGGCGGCAAGTACAACCTCGACGCCGACCCGGAAACCTGGCGCAACGGCGGCCAGGGCGGCACTACGCTGGAGTCGCTCGGCGCCCCGCCGCTCAAGGTGGGCTACATCGCCGTCGGCACGCCGAAGCGCAATGACCGGGGCGAGATCACCAACGCCGTTATCATCAACACCTTCTACTCCGGCGACTCGACCTGGATGTACAACACCTGGTACGAGGGCCAGCCGGCCAATGCCTTCTCCGGCGGCGCCATCGTCGGGCCTGGCCGCACCTTCGACACCAACCGCTTCTACGTGGTGTTCCTCGACGCCCTCGGGCTGTGGGGCGAGTCGAAGCCGTCGAACGGACTCGGCCGCAAGTTCCCGCAGTACAACTACTTCGACATGGTGCAGGCCAACTACCAGTTGCTGCGCGACCATCTCAAGGTGGCCCAGGTCGAGCTGGCAACCGGGTGCTCCATGGGCGCCACGCAGTCCTGGGTGTGGGGCGTGATGTATTCGCCCAGCGGCTACGTCAAGGCCATTATGCCGATCGGCGGCACGACGGCCTCGGACGGCGACGATCCGGTCGGGCAATGGACCTTCCGCCTGGGACAGGCCGCCATCGAGAGCGATCCGGTGTGGCGCGAGACCAACGGCAACTACTACCACCTGCCGATCGAAAAGCATCCGAAGATGGGCCTCAACTTCATGTGGTCCGTGCTGCAGCTGACCGGCTACACCTTCCCGGTGCGTTCGGCCACGCCCTGGGCCAACCTGCAGAAGGAAGTCTTCTACTGGCAGCCGAAGGGTGACGAGACGCTGAGCTGGATCAACCGCACCAAGAACGAGGACCCGGTCGACTACTGGTACCGCAACAACGCCGGCTTCAGCTACAACATCAACAAGGAGCTGAAGCGCATCAAGGCGCGGACGCTGGTGGTGCACGTCGACACCGACATGTGGCTGATGGTGGAGAACGCGCGCAAGGCGTCGCAGGCCGTGCCGGGCGCCCACTTCGCGCATTTCCCGCACCCCACGGCGCATTACGGCGTGTTCCGCGCGCCGAACATCCTGCGCGACACGATCCAGGCCTTCGCCGAGGACAACTTCACCTCGAGCCTGCCGGGCATCGGCGGAGGGAGCGGGGGCGGCGGCGCGCCGGTCGCGGAGGCGAAGCCCGCCGGCCTCGCCAAGTAGGCCCAAGCCGGCCACCGCCACGCATGTGGCCCGCCTAGGCACCGATGGCCAGAAGCTGACGAATGCCGTTTGCTGACATTCACGGGCACAGCATTCGCTACGAGTTGCGTGGCGAAGCCGGTCTGCCGCTGGTTACTTTCGCCAACGGTCTGACCCAAAACGCCGATTTGTGGACGGCGTACGGGATCAAGCTGGCCGACCGCGGCTATCAGGTGCTGGCGTACGACATGCTCGGTCAGGGCCAGTCGGCAAAGCCGGTCCTGGGAATCGAGCTCGCCGATCACGCCGGGATACTGGCGGGGCTTCTCGACCAGGTGCAGGCCGATCGCACGCATCTGGCGGGCATCAGTTTCGGCGGCGTGGTCGCGCTCGATTTCGCCATCAGGCACGGCGACCGACTGGCCAGCCTTGCTGTAATGAGCAGCTTCGCCGAACTTACGCCGCAGCTGGAGTGCCTCGGCCAGGTCCTCTACGAAGGGCTCACGCAACTGGGGCTGCCGTATCTGCAGAACTTGCTGTACCCGATGAACATGAGCTCATCGTGGCTTGCGGCCAATCGCGAGCGCATCCCGGAGATGAAGCGTTCCGGCTACATCGGCAACGATCTGTTCGCGCTGCAAAACCTGATGGAATCGTTCATCAAGTTCGAGCCGCTGACGCCGCGGCTGGCCGAGATCCGCTGTCCTGCCCTGATCATGAACGGCGAGTACGATTTCTTCACCCCGCGCGAGTGCCACGAACTGATGCGGCGCAACCTGTCGAACTGCAGGTTGCTGCTCATGCAGCGTGCGTACCATGCCTTCACACTGGAAATGCCCGACATCACCCTGAGACAGCTGTTCGAGTTCGTGCGTTCCGTGGATGACGGCTCCTGGCTCGGGGACGGCTCGGTCTGGATCGCTGCCGACAAACCCGATGCCATCCCCCACGCGTTTCCCTGCGTTGGGGACCACATGCGCGCACTGCCGGTTACGGCGGCCGGCACACCGATCCAAGTCGTCGAAGCTGCCGAAATCCAACCCGGCCGCAAGCGGCGCCTGACATGAGCAGCCTCGCCGAACGCTATAACCGCGCCCGCGCCACCATTGCAGCGCGCGGTTTCAGCGCCGATATCCAGACCAAGATCACACTTGTCGTCGGTGCGACGACAAGCATCAATGCCGCCATCCTGGCGCCGACCGAGCTGCAACCGAGGGTCTCAGCCGCATATCCTTTCGTGCATGGCCAGTACTTCAGAGAGCTCGAGTTCGCGTCCCTGCTGGCGCGTGTGACACGCTGGTCGGCCAATTCAGCCATCTATGCCGAGGCGATGAGGCTGACCGCGCCGCTTTGGGGTGCCTGGTGGCGCATCCAGTCGCCCCTGGGGCCGGTGATGGACGTCAAGTCCGCCTATACGGCACTTGCGCTTGGTCATGCGTTGCTCGGACGGGTACGTCTGACTCCGGTCATCCCCGAGCATGCTGACGATCTTGACCCGTTCGTTACGGCCTTGCGGCGCATCGAGCAGGAGAACGGGCGCATGATTCAGACGCAGATCCGGCTGCTGAAGGACGCTGCAACTCCCCTCGACGTCAGTGAGCGGGAACGCATCGTGGAGGAGCAGCAGTCCGCCGTAGATTCGGTATTCTTGAAGTTTCTGGACTGGCTCGGCGACTAGGCAGTCCCTGCACAACTTTCGCGGCTCAATGCAGATTGAATCTCGTGGCATCTCCTGATGGATCCCAGAGATCCATCGTCTTGTCCTTTGCCAGGGCCGTGCGCACATAGGCCGACATGGCCTCATTCTCTATGAAGCTGGCAGAGGAATCGGCCAGAAGAATCCTGCTGGGTTCCTGCGCGGCAGCAATGGCGAATCCCTGCACGTAATCCACGCCGATCTGCACCAGGGATTCCACGGTGGCCTGGTCCTCCGCCCACTCGGCAATGCTCTTCATGCCGAGGTTGTGTGCCAGTTCCACGATGGCCTCGACAATGGCCAGGTTGGCGGGATGGGCGTTCACGCCCCTGACGAATTCGCCATCGATCTTGAGGGCGTCCGCAGGTAGTTCCTTGAGGTAGGAAAACGACGTATATCCCGCGCCGAAGTCATCGAGCGCAATCTTCGCGCCGTAATTGCGGACGCCGTCGATGAATCGCCGGGTATTGTCCAGATCATGCAGCGCCACGCTCTCGGTAATCTCGATGCAAAGCCGATCCACGGTGCGGCCGTACTGGGACAAGATCGAGAATGCATCCTGGATGAACTTTTCGTCGTTGAGCGAGCCGCCGCTCAGGTTGAGGCAGACGAATCGCGTGTTATTAAGAAGATCCTGGTGCATGCTGATCCACTCCAGCGTCCTGGAAAGCACCCAGCGGTCGATCACCGCAATGCGGCCGTTGCTCTCAGCAGCCGAGATGATTTTCGAGGCCGGGGTAATCGACCCATCGGGTTCGCGCATGCGCAGCAGTACTTCGAAATTCAGCGAGTCGTAGGGGGCGCGCAACGACATGATGGGCTGCATCACCTGGAACAGCCCTTCCGGAGCGACATTCGTGCCGAACCGCGCAATCAGGCGCAATTCGTCCTCGCGCTCGCGGAATACCGGCGAATGCCTGTCGTAGATCACCGGATTGCCGTGGTTCCCGCTTTTCGCTTCGCGACAGGCGCGGTCCGCAACCGAAATGGCGTCCTTGACCCGTATGCTTTCGCTGATTTCCATCAGGCCGATCGAGCCCTTCACCTGGAAGGCCCGGTCGCCGATCTGGTATGGGAGATTGCCTATCCTGTCAACGATGCCGCGGCAGACCCAGGCGGCGGAGTCGATCGGGGTGCCCTTGAAGACGATGACGAATTCGTCGCCGCCCACGCGGCCCATGCTCTGCCCTTCGGTCAGCATGTTTCTGACGCGCTCGCAAACCTGCTTGAGGACCTCGTCGCCGGCAAGGTGGCCAAAAAGATCATTGATCAGCTTGAAGCGATCAAGGTCGAGGTACGCCAGGGACATCGAAACGCCGTCGCCCAGCATGGCAACTGCCTCGTCGAATTCCTTTTCGATCCCGCGCCGGTTGAGGATGCCGGTCAGCGGATCATGCTCGGCAAGAAAATACAGCCTGTCGGTTGCCTTGACCTTCTCCGTGACGTCTTGCAAGGAGCCTTCGATCTTCTCCTTGGCCAGCGTGGCCTTCACCATGAACCATTTCTGATCCTTGCCCCGCCTGGCAAGGCTGCGGAGTTCCATCTCCTGGCCGTCCCCGCTCAAGACCAGCTTCTGCAACTTGTCCCAGGCACCCAGTTCGAAATGATCGCTCCAGTGGTCGTTCTGCACCCCATGCACCCCGAGCATCCGCCGCAACGCGGGGTTGGCCTGGATGAACTGCCCCTGTGCATTCAGTGTGAACAGGCCGATCGGAATGGCTTCGTAGGTGTTGTGCAACTCGGCCTGCGCCTTGACCCGCCCCTCTCGCTCGAGGCGCATTTGCTCGGCGATGGCAAAGGCCGCCATCAGGCTTGAGGACAATGCCGCCGTTACACTATTCACGGCGCCGATAAACCCCTTGTAGCCAAGAGACGCCGCAATGACCTCGTAGAGATTGGCGAAAACGGCGATCCCGAGTGAAGCGGCATACCACATCGCCACCTTGGAGCGCTTCTCGACGAGCATGTGGATCATCAGGTACATGAGGACCATCACGCCGATGACGGCCGTCACCCACATGGGGGGAAGAAAATACTTGAACGGCAGCACTACGGCGTAGCCGATGATCAGCACGCACGTCCACTGCGCCACCTTGAGCAGGCGGGCTTGCGCCGGCTGCCGCAAGTCCTCGCCGAACAACCTCCAGAATAGCGCATAGGTCAGCGTGTAATACGCGGCGATCGTGAGCTGCCGCATGGGGGCGACCCATTCCGACGGGATGCTTCTTTCCAGCCACTGGAAATCCCAGCCGGCCGATAAGGCGCCCAGGCGCAGGTTTGCGACGAGCCAGGCCGCAAACAGCACGTACATCCACTCGCGGTTGATGATCGCGGTCACCAGCACGAACAGGGCCAGCACGATCAGGCCGCCGTCGAGCAATCCGGCATTCCTGTGGAACTTCTGCACCGACAGGCCAAATTCGGAATCCGGCCACTGCAGCACGGTGATGCGAGCCGGTCCGGCGTGCTCCGCCCTGCAGAGCATCGTCGTGTCGGTCGTCAGGCGGCCCAGGTCGATGGCAAAACCGGTTTTCTCCGTCCTCAGCTGTCCCGCCTTGACGCTGCGGTCCGCCCGGCCAAGCGGAGAGAGCGGTGCCGTGCTCCAGCACTCGATCTCGGTGCCGTGCCTCGAAGGCAGCTCCACGACGGTCGCCTCTTCCGTCCGTCCAGGGCTTACCGAGAAGCTCAACCAATAGGGTGCTTCGGACAGCTTCGTGTCTTGCTGCGATACCGTCGGAACCCGTTCCAGCTGCCGCAGCGCTTCTGCCGGCGCCAGCGGCGTCCCCGACTGTTCCAGGACATGGAAGGCGACGGGCTGCTGGCGCTCGAAGGGGTATTGGCTTTCCAGCGCAAAGACGGCGTAAAGCGATGCGATGCCGATCAGGATCGGTACGGCGTACAGCGACAACCCATACAGCAGGGAGTCGATCTTCAACCCCGATTCGAGGCGCTGCAGGTAAGTCCGCCTCATGCTAAACGCCTCCCGTGGGAGTCCATGCCGGGCATCCCCCCTGCACAAGCGGCCGCCAGCAAGGCGCACACAGTCGATCGGCGAACCCTCCCCCGCTCCCGGTGAGGGCGGCTTTTCGCTACGTCCATCCCGTTACGGCATGACCGCCAGCGGATTGAGCCCGGAGTCACGGTAGACCTCTGGCAACCTGGCCACCGCCGCCCATGCCGCCTCGTCCCGCTCGACCAGTCGAAGATCCGGATGATGCGTCTTGCACATGAAGTCGAGCAGCGGGTGCCGCGCCTTCGTCCAGGTCTCGTAGGCATTGGGCACGTCGAATGCCAGGACGCGGTGGGGTATGTTCCCCGCATGACGCATGGGAATGAAGCCAAAACCGGGGAATACGTCCTGAAATAGGAGTTTCTCCCACAGCGTGTCGAGCGGCGAACGGGCAGCGATGACGATCCACTCGATGTCGTTCAGGAGGCAGAACTGAAAACCCGCCTTGACCAGCACGGTCTTGACGAGCCGGCCCATGCGGCCCTCCGCGATCCCGAAGCGCGTAATCTCGATCATGCTGCGCCCCTTCAGCCACGCGGGCAGATCGACAGAATCCTCGAGAACCAGATTCCGGCTGCAGTTCTTCTGGATCCGCATCGTGCCCAGCGGCGTGCCGTCGAGTTTCGATTCGGCAAGCACAACCACCGAATCCGCCACGCGATCGAGTGCCTCCGGCCTGTCCAGGGTCGCCGCGACAGCCGGCAAATGCCTTGCGTAAGCCTGATGGCGTATGGATACCGCCTTCGCGAGATCCTCTTCGCATTTGGCAATCCTGACAGTGAACGGCAAGCGTTCAGTATGCATGCCGATCGCCGCTTCCCCCGTGACATATTTCACGGTTGCCGGGTTCGCAACCGCCGTCACATCAAGTTGAGTTTGTGCTTCCATTTGCTGTTCCTTTCTTTGTCGAGTCACACCATGCGCCTCATGCACGACCGATTGGAGTCATGCTTTCAGCAGCCTCATACCAAGAAACCGCTAGGTGAAAATCGGCGGTTGAGGAACAAGTCTATTCCTATCATTGGGTTAGCTCCAGCCCTGAACGCAAGTGGCGCCATTCTCAGACATCGGCATCCGAGCGGCAGACGGGCATCGCTCTCTCCCCCTCCCCCACCAATTTTGTAATATATTGATTTCATGAAAAATAATATGAGCCGACTGGCTTTGATCGATCTGCTGAAGGCGATCAGCGCACAGCTCATCGTGCTGCATCACCTGTCTTTTTATGGGCCGATGTCCGACATTGCCTACGAACTGGCGCCGCGGCTCATCGACTGGCTGTTCGGGCAGGCCAGGCTGGCGGTACAGGTTTTCCTGGTTGTAGGGGGCTTCCTCGCAGCCCGCAGCCTGGCTTACCGAGCCGGCCCCATCAAGCGGCCGCAGTTGCTGATGTTGAGGCGCTACTGCCGCCTTGCGCTCCCGTTGTGGGCAGCCATCGCGCTGGCAGTGGCCTGCGCAGCATGTGCCCGGAGCCTCTATCCGCAGGCATCCGACCCGGCCGCGCCGGAGATGCTGCAGGTCCTCGCGCACCTGGCGCTGCTGCAGGATATTCTGGGTTTCGATGCACTATCCGCGGGCATATGGTTCGTGGCGATCGACTTCCAGCTCTACGCCCTGATGGTCGGCCTGCTCTGGTTCTCCGGGATCATGGGGACCGGCGCACACAGGCGGCTGTCTGTGGTGCTCGTGTCGGGATTGGCCCTGGCCTCGCTGTTTTATTTCAACCGGAATCCGGCGTGGGACGGCTGGGCCGTGTACTTTTTCGGCGCCTATGCCATGGGCGCCCTGGCCTTCTGGGCAAACGAAGGCAGGCATCCGGCCGCCTGGCTTGCCCTCATGGCGGCAGGCGCCATGGCCGCGCTCATGCTCGATTTCCGCAGCCGCATCGTGGTGGCGCTGTTCACCGCCGTATTGCTCGGACTGACTTTCCGATCCATGCAGCAACTGCCCTCCAGGCTGGCCCGGCCGCTGGCTTTTCTCGGCGACATCTCCTACTCGATGTTCCTGGTGCACTACCCGGTCTGCCTTGTGGTCAATGCCGTCTTCGGGCGGACATTTCCTGCAGACCCGCTGGCCAACGCGCTCGGCATGCTCCTGGCCTGGTGCCTGAGCCTGCTGGCGGGCGCCCTGTTCCACCGATACGTCGAGAAGCCGGCCGCTGTCTGGCTGGGGCGCAGGGACATGCCGGCGGTGGCGCTGCGCTAGGCTTGTTCAGCCCGGTTTTTTCTGGATCAGCTCGATCTTGTAGCCGTCCGGATCCTGCACAAAGGCAATCACCGTGCTGCCGTGCTTCATCGGCCCCGCCTCGCGCGTCACCGTGCCGCCGCGGCGCTTGATCTCGGCACAGGCGGCGTAGGCATCGTCGACTTCCAGCGCCACGTGGCCATAGCCGGTGCCGATGTCGTACTTGTCCACGCCCCAGTTGAAAGTCAGTTCCAGCACCGCGCCGTCCTTCTCGTCCTGGTAGCCAACGAAGGCGAGGGTGAATTTTCCGTCCGGATAATCGGTGCGCCGCAGCAGCTGCATGCCCAGCACCTCGGTATAGAACCTGAGCGAACGGTCGAGATCGCCGACGCGCAGCATGGTGTGCAGAATGCGCATATGTTCTTTCTCCTCCTATAACTGCGGACAGGTCGCGGCCAGCCGCCGCAGTTCGTCGCGCGCAGCGCGGTAATCGGGACAGAGCCGCTCGACGACCTTCCAGAAGCGCGGCGAATGGTTCATCTCCACCAGGTGCGCCATTTCGTGCGCCACGACGTAATCCAGCAGCCGCGGCGGCGCATGGATCAGGCGCCACGACAGGCGGATGCCGGATTTTTCGCTGCAGCTGCCCCAGCGCGTCTGCGCGTTGGACAGCGCCACGCGGGGCAAAGGACGCTGCAGCTGCGCGGCGTGATGCTCGGCCCGCTCCATGAACACCTCAAGGGCGCGCGTACGCAAGGCGCGGCGCGCCAGCTGACGCAGATCGGCATCGGGGCGCGCCTGCAGGATCAGCGTGTGGCCGGCCCAGCGCACGCGGTTCGCGCCCGGCTCGATGCGCACCACGCATTCCTCCCCCAGCACCGGCAGCAGGGCGCCATCGCAGATCGCCAGGTGGCGCGCCTGTCCGTGTCCGTGCCACTCATCGAGTTTCTTCAGCACCCAGGTGGCGTTGTGGCGCAGGAAGCGCTCGATGTCGGCAAGCGAGGTGCGCGGTGCGGCGCCGACGCGCAGCCCGCGCTGGTCGATGGTCATGCCGAGGGTGCGGCGGCCCGAACGGATCAGGCGGTAGTCCACGATGCGCGTGCCGAGCTGGATGTGGCGGGTCTGTTCAGCCGGCGGCGCGGCTCGCCGGAACAGCGGCAGCTCAAGCTGGAACAGGCGCAGCATCGTCTTCCCACAACTCCGGCGCCGGGCGCGCGGCCTTGAGTTGCGACAGGAACCGGCACACCACGCTGCCGATTTCCTCCGGCGAGATATGGACCAGGCGCCAGGAAAAGCGCAGTCGTCCGTCCGCATGGGCTCCACCCCAGGCGCCCGAGGCGAAGGACAGCCGCCAGGGCGGCACCGGCATCCCCAGGCGACGGCTGCCGGCCTGCAGTTGCATCTCGATGGCCAGTCGTGCCTGCGCCTGCAGCCAGCCCTGCGCGCTGTCCTTGATCTGCTTCTCGCCGGCTTCCGGCGGCAGGGGCAGATGCAGCCTGTCATCGCACAGCGCGATGCCGTCGCGCCCGCCATCGAGGCACAGCACGACTTCACGGCCAAGGAAGGGAAGGCGTGCACCGTCCTGCCAGCGCTCGGGCAGCTGCAGCTTGCCCGTGGTGGTGGACTTGCCTGCCAGCTTGCCGCCGATGGCGCGGCTGCCTTCGCGTATGGCCTGCTCGATCTGCGGCAGGGCCATGCCGCGCGGAGCGCTTACTTGCAGCCCCTGCTCGTCCACGCTCAGGCTTACATTGGCGCGGCGCGAGCGGCGCAGGCGGAAAGGCAGGGGCGGGTCGTCGAGCTGAAGGGAGCGCTGGCCGGAGCTATCCGGCACTGCGCCGCCGAGCGGCAGGTCAAGCTGCAGTTCCGCCTGGTTCATTTTGCCTGTAGCAATGTGGGCTGATGCGGCGCATTTCACCTTCCATCCAGGCTTCGGCGCGCGCATTGACATCTTCCGCCGACAGCCCGGTCGGGTCAATGGCCGGCCCGATGCTGACCGTCACCGTGCCGGGATACTTGATAAAGGCCCGCCGGCTCCAGAACTCACCGGCGTTGAGCGCCACCGGCACCAGCGGCGCGCCGGTTTCCACCGCCAGATGGGCGCCGCCGACCTTGTAGCGGCGATGCATGCCGACGGGTGTGCGCGTGCCTTCGGGAAATATGATGACCCAGTAGCCCTGGCCGAGGCGCATGCGTCCCTGGTCGACCAGTTGCTGCAGCGCCGCCTTGCCGGCGCCGCGGTCCACCGAGATCATCGGCGTCGCCGCCAGCGCCCAGCCGAAGAACGGCAGCATCTTCAGCTCCTTCTTCCAGACGAACAGCGTCCACGGAAAGATCATCTGCAGGACGATGGTCTCCCAGGCCGACTGGTGCTTGGAGAGGATGACCGAAGGGCGATCGGGCATGTTCTCGC
>JAEHDO010000442.1 GCA_016880375.1 Betaproteobacteria bacterium
ACCGTGGATCAGGGCGGTCAGTCCGCCAACGGCGCGATCAACTGGTGGGCGCAGGGCAACACCGGCATGGGCCTGATGCATTCCTCCTGGGGCAAGGTCACCCTCGGCCACTGGGATGTCTATTACAACGAACTCGAGCGCAACCTCGGCCTGCCGCGCGCCCAGCCGTTGCAGTACAACCTCGGCCTCGGCATCATGTCGCAGGTGTTCAACCCGACCCCGACGGCTGGCGCCGCCTCTGCCGTGACTGTCGGCACCGGCACCCGCTCCTCCAACCTGCTGATGTGGGACAGCCCGAACTGGAACGGCTTTACCGGCTCTCTTGCCTACTCGACCAACCCGGCGGCCATCGCCAACGAAGGCACGGGCGTGACCACCGCCGCCAACCGCGGCAATGCCGGCGGCGGCTATGCCTGGACCGGAGCCATCCGCTACAACAACGGCCCCTGGGCCGCTGGCTACGCGCACTGGACCTCCAAGTCCGAGAACCGCCAGGAAGTCATCGCGACCGGCGCCAACGTTGCCAACATCAATGACCTGACCGGCGACCGCGTCTGGCTCGGCTACAGCTTCGCCATGGGCCTGAAGCTCGGCGTCGCCTACGACCGCAGCAAGAACGACACGGGCGCTGCCGGTGCCGTCGGCACGACCACGTTCCGCCGCTCGGCTTGGTATATCCCGGCCAGCTACAGCTGGGGTCCGCACGCGATCTACGCCTCGTACGCCCGGGCAGGGGATTCTTCCAACACCGCCATGGCTGACACCGGCGCCAGCGCCTGGAACATCGGTTACGACTATGCCTTCTCGAAGCGCACCTCGATGGGCATCTACTACACCGCCCTCAGCAACAAGGCCGGCGGCAACTACAACCTGTTCTCGAACGCCGGCAACGGCTCGACCGCGATTGCCGGCGGTGGCGCTGGCAACTCCGGCTTCGGCGCGGATGCCCGCCAGTGGTACATCGGCATGGCGCACAGCTTCTGATCGACTCTCCGAGTCTTTCAGCAGACTTGAAACGGCCGCCCTCGGGCGGCCGTTTTTTTTTGCCTGTGCAGTCCGATTCCTTCGCTTGTCACGGGAGTGTCACATCCATGCAACAAAATCCTGTGAAAATACGCGCGCGTGAGGATTTTTCTTGATTCGCCCGCGGATCGTTGGGTAACATTAACTTTAAGTATTTTCACACGGAGCCTCAACATGCAAAAAAAGCTCATTGCCCTGGCCGTTGCCGGCCTGTTCGCCGTGCCGGCGCTGGCGCAGACCAACGTCACCATTTCCGGCAAGTTCCAGGCCGGTTATGACCACTACAGCGTCAAGGACTGCCAGGTCGCTTCCGACTGCCGCTCCGAGTCGCGCTTTTCCGACCAGAGCTCGCGCGTCATCTTCAACATCGTCGAGGACCTCGGCGGCGGCCTGAAGGCCTGGGGCCAGCTCGATTCGCGCTTCTACACCGACATCGGCGGCAGCAACGCCGCCGGCACCAACCAGTGGGCCGGCGGCAACACCGCCATGGGCCTGATGCATGCCAGCTGGGGCAAGTTCACCCTCGGCCGCTGGGACGTTCACTACGACGAGATTTCCAACGCCATCGCCGGCAACCGCGCCGGCTCGCTGCAGACCAACCTCGCCAGCGGCCTGATGTCGCAGGTGGCCACCACCGCCGGCGGCGCCACCACCGCCCAGACGGTGGGCTTCGCCAGCCGCACCACCAACCTGATCATGTGGGACAGCCCGAACTGGAACGGCTTCACCGCCCGCCTTGGCTATTCCTCCAACCCGGCCGGCAACGAAGGCACGGGCGTGACCACCGCCCTCAACAGCGGCAACGCCGGCGGCGGCTATGCCTGGAGCGGGGCCCTGCGCTATCGCAACGGTCCCTGGGCAGCCGGCTACTCGCACTATTCGTCGAAGTCCGAGAACCGCCAGGAACTGGCCGCGACCGGCGCCAAAATCGCCGTGACCAACGACCTCACCGGCGACCGCGTCTGGCTCGGCTATACCTTCGCCATGGGCCTGAAGCTCGGCTTCGCCTATGACCGCAGCAGCAACGACAATGCTGCCATTGCCGCCTTGACCACGACCAACCAGCGCCGTTCGGCCTGGTTCGTGCCGGTCAGCTACACCTTTGGTCCGCATGCGGTTTACGCCTCCTACGCCCGTGCCGGCGACACCAGCAACAGCGTCGGCGACACCGGCGCCAGCGCCTGGAGCATCGGCTACGACTATGCCTTCTCCAAGCGCACTTCGATGGGCATCTTCTACACCGCCCTCGACAACAAGAGCGCCGGCAATTACAACTTCTACGGCATGGGCAACACCGGCGGTACGCTCGTCACGGCGGGAGGCGCCGGCGTTTCGGGCGTGGGCGCGGATGCCCGCCAGTGGTATATGGGCATGAACCACGCCTTCTGAACGACACCCGGAGTCCTTCGCAGGATCGAACGGCCGCCTTCGGGCGGCCGTTTTTTTTAATGCGGTTCGGCAATGAGATTGCTGCCCGTTGGGCGTAGGCTAGAGCAGCACCAGGTTATCCCGGTGGATGAGTTCCGGTGTGTCGAGGTAGCCGAGGATCGCCTCGATCTCGCCGCTGGGCTGGCGCGCGATGCGGCGCGCTTCGCTGCTCGAGTAGTTCACCAGTCCGCGGGCGACCTCGCGGCCCTTCGCCGTGCGGCAGGCGACCGCCGCGCCGCGCCCGAATTCCCCTTCCACGGCGGTGACGCCCACCGGCAGCAGGCTTTTGCCGGCGGCCAGGGCCTTCACCGCGCCTTCATCGAGGACCAGGCTGCCGGCCAGCTGCAGGTGGTCGGCCAGCCACTGCTTGCGCGCCGCCAGCGGCGTGGCGCCGGCGTGCAGCAGGGTGCCGAGCGCTTCGCCCCGCGCCAGCCGCGGCAGCACGTCGGCCTCGCGGCCGCTGGCGATGAGGGTGTGGGCGCCGCTGCGCGCTGCGCGCTGCGCGGCCCTGACCTTGGTGATCATGCCGCCTTTCGAGATGCCCGAGCCGGCGCCGCCGGCCATGGCTTCCAGCGCCGGATCGTCGGCGCGATGCTCCGCCACCAGCGTCGCCGCCGCATCCCGCCGCGGATCGGCGGTGAACAGCCCAGCCTGGTCGGTGAGGATGATCAGCGCCTCGGCCTCGACCAGGTTGGCGACCAGCGCCCCCAGTGTGTCGTTGTCGCCGAACTTGATCTCGTCGGTGACGACGGTGTCGTTCTCGTTGATGATGGGGACGACGCCGAGCTCGAGCAGCGTCACCAGCGTCGAGCGCGCATTCAAATAGCGCCCGCGATCGGCGAGGTCCTCGTGGGTGAGCAGGACCTGCGCCGTCTTTAGGCCGTATTGCGCGAAGCGCGTCTCGTAGGCCTGCGCCAGGCCCATCTGGCCGACGGCGGCGGCGGCCTGCAGTTCGTGCATGGCGTGCGGCCGCGCCGCCCAGCCGAGGCGCTGCATGCCGGCGGCGATGGCGCCGCTGGAGACCAGCAGCACCTCGCGGCCGTTCGCGCGCACCTCGGCGATCTGCCGCGCCAGCTCCTCGATGAAGCCGAGGGCCAGGCCGCTGCCGTTGTCGGTGACGAGGGCGCTGCCGACCTTGACCACCAGCCGGCGCGCCTGGCTAATCTTCTTTCTCATGTTCCTGCGCCGCGGCCCCGGCCGCGGCCTTCTGGTTTTCGATGTGCTCCATGATAGCGAAAGTCAGCTCGCGGCAGCCGGCGCCGCTGAGGGCGGAGACGGCGAAGTGCCGCGCCACCGGGCCGTAGCCCTCGATCAGCGCGGCGAGCCGCGCCTCGCGTTCGCCTTCCGGCAGCAGGTCGATCTTGTTGGCGACCAGCCAGCGCGGCTTGTCATATAGCCCCGGATCGTACTTTTTCAACTCGTCGAGGATGGCCAGCGCGTCATGCACCGGGTCGGCGCCCGGATCGAAGGGGGCGATGTCCACGATGTGCAGCAGCAGGCGGGTGCGTTGCAGGTGGCGCAAAAACTGGTGGCCGAGGCCGGCGCCCTCCGCCGCGCCCTCGATGAGGCCGGGAATGTCGGCGACGACGAAGCTGCGGTTGGCGTCCACCCGCACCACGCCGAGGTTCGGGTGGAGGGTGGTGAACGGGTAGTCGGCGACCTTCGGCCGCGCCGAGGAGACGGCGCGGATGAAGGTGGACTTGCCGGCGTTGGGCAGGCCGAGCAGGCCGACGTCGGCCAGCACCCTGAGTTCCAGCTTGAGATCGCGCCGCTCGCCCGGCGTGCCCGGCGTGCATTGCTTCGGCGCGCGGTTGGTGCTCGACTTGAAGTGGATGTTGCCGAGGCCGCCCTGGCCGCCCTGGGCGATGAGTGCACGCTTGCCGTCGCGGTCGAGGTCGGCGATCGGCGCGCCGGTCTCGAGGTCGCTGATGACGGTGCCGACCGGCATGCGCAGCACCATGTCCTCGCCGCCGCGGCCGTAGCAGTCCGCGCTCATGCCGTTCTCGCCGCGCTCGGCGCGGAAGATGCGCGTGTAGCGGAAATCGATGAGCGTGTTGAGGTTGCGGTCGGCGACGGCCCAGATGCTGCCGCCGCGGCCGCCGTCGCCGCCCGAGGGCCCGCCCTTCGGCACGTATTTCTCGCGCCGGAAGGTGGCCGCGCCATTGCCGCCGTCGCCGGCAATGACTTCAATTTTCGCTTCGTCGAAGAACTTCATAATCGAAAATAACAACACGCGGCGAAGCCGCTTGTTGCGTTGTAGGCTAACCTTTCGCGTGCGAAAGGTTAAGGCCGCTTCAGCGGTGGGCCGAAAACAAAAAGCCCTGCCGCGACGGCAGGGCTTTTTGTCGCGGCGACCGGGTGGCTTAGGCGGCCGGGACGATGTTCACCGTCTTGCGCCTTTCGGCGCCCTTGACCGTGAATTCGACCGTGCCGGTGACCTTGGCGAACAGCGTGTGGTCGCGGCCCATGCCGACGTTGTCGCCGGCGTGGAACTGGGTGCCGCGCTGGCGCACGATGATGCTGCCGGCGTTGATCAGCATGCCG
>JAEHDO010000443.1 GCA_016880375.1 Betaproteobacteria bacterium
AAGCGGCGCATCCTCATCGGCACCTACGTGCTGTCGCACGGCTACTACGACGCCTACTACTTGCAGGCGCAGCGCATCCGCCGCCTCATCGCGCAGGATTTCGTCGCCGCCTTCCGCCAATGCGATGTGATCATGGGACCGACCAGCCCTTCGGTGGCCTTCGACCTCGGCGCCAAGGCCGGCGACCCGGTGCAGATGTACCTTTCCGACATCTACACCATCGCCGTCAACCTCGCCGGGCTGCCCGGCATGTCGATCCCCTGCGGCGCGGGCGCCAGGGGCCGCCCGGTCGGCCTGCAGATCATCGGCGATTATTTCGCCGAGGCGCGCATGCTGAACGCCGCCCACCAATACCAGCGCGCCAGCGACTGGCACGCACGTTCCCCGGGGCTGTAACCATGCGCGTGAAGCTTGCCGCCGCGTTCGCCGTCGTTCTCCTCGGCGCCTGCGCCGCCCCGGAAAAAGCGCCGCCGGCGGCGGAGGCGTCCGCCGGGGGGCCGGTTGCCGCCGCCCAGCCCGCCGCAAAACCGCCAAAACCCGGACCCATCCCGGTGCGCCCGCTCAACGTCAAAACGGACTGCAGCTTTCGCGACGAAACCGGCTACAACGGCGCGCTCAAGCTGGATGTGGCCGGGGCGAAGGTGCACGCCTTCGAGGCGAAGGTGAACATTCCGAAGCACGGCGCCTGCCGCTTCGACCTGAAGGATTTCCGCCAGACGAAGGAACTGCCGGCCATCGAGCTGAGCCAGGCCAGTGGCCGCTGCATCGTGCGCGTCTGGGAGCAGGGCGAGCGCGTTACCGTCGCCTTCCAGCAGTGCGAGAAAATGTGCTCGGGCAATTCCTACAGCTACCTCTGGCCGATCCTCAACGACCGGCGCAAGGGCTCCTGCGCCTGAAAAGGGAGAAATCATGTTGCGCAAACTGCTGCTTCTGCTGCTCACGGCCTTGATCGGCGCCTGCGCCATCATCGAGCGGCCGCCGCCGATCCCGGTGCGGCCGCTGGATGTGAAGGCGGACTGCAGCTACCGCGACGAGACCGGCGGCAGCGTCACGCTCAAGCTCGACGTCGCCGCGGCGCGGGTGCGCGCCTTCGAGGCGAGGGTGAACTTCCCGCAGCACGGCAGCTGCCACTTCGCGCTGAAGGACTTCCGCCAGACGAAGGAAATGCCGGCCATCGAGCTCGTCCAGACCAGCGGCAGCTGCATCTTGCGCATGTGGGAGCAGGGCACGCGCGTCACGGTCGCCTTCCAGCAATGCGAAAAGATGTGCTCGGGCAGCGCCTGGGATCAGCTCCTGCCGCTCATCTACGACCGGCGCGACGGCACCTGCGCCTGAACACAGAACAAACGCTCATGCGCCTCGCCAACTGGGAAATCGTCATCGGGCTGGAAACCCACGCCCAGCTCAATACGGCTTCGAAGATCTTCTCCGGCGCCTCGACTGCCTTCGGCGCGGCGCCGAACACCCAGGCCTGCGCGGTGGACATCGCCCTGCCCGGCGTGCTGCCGGTGTTGAACCGCGGTGCCGTCGAGCGCGCCATCCGCTTCGGCCTGGCGGTGGGCGGACGGATCGCGCCGCGCTCGGTGTTCGCGCGCAAGAACTATTTCTACCCGGACCTTCCCAAGGGCTACCAGATCAGCCAGTTCGAGCTGCCGGTGGTCTCCGGCGGCGGGATGACGATAAGAGTCAGTCACGGCGACACGGCGCAGGAGAAGTTCGTCCGCCTGACGCGCGCCCATCTGGAGGAGGATGCCGGCAAGTCTCTGCACGAGGACTTCCACGGCAAGTCCGGCATCGACCTCAACCGCGCCGGCACCCCGCTGCTGGAAATCGTCTCCGAGCCGGACATGCGCAGCGCCGAGGAAGCGGTGGCCTACGCGAAAACGCTGCACGCCCTGGTGCGCTGGATCGACATCTGCGACGGCAACATGCAGGAAGGCTCCTTCCGCTGCGATGCCAACGTCTCGGTGCGGCCGAAGGGTTCCGACGTTCTCGGCACGCGGCGCGAGATCAAGAACCTGAATTCCTTCCGCTTCCTGCAGCAGGCCATCGAGTACGAGGCGCGCTGGCAGGTCGAGACGCTGGAGGACGGCGGCCGCATCGTCCAGGCCACGGTGCTGTTCGACCCGGCGAGCGGCGAGACGCGCGCCATGCGCTCGAAGGAGGAGGCGCACGACTACCGCTATTTCCCCGATCCCGACCTGCTGCCGCTGGAGATTTCTGCCGCCTGGGTCGAAGCGGTGAAGGCCGGCATGCCGGAGCTGCCCGAGGCGATGAAAGCGCGCTTCGAGGCCGACTACGGACTGTCGGCCTATGACGCGGCCTCCCTGACGGCCTCGCGCGAGACCGCCGCCTTTTTCGAGCAGGCGGCCGGCCAGGGCCATGCCAAGCTGTGCGCCAACTGGATGATGGGCGAACTCGCCGCCCGCCTGAACCGGGAGGAGAAGGAGATTGCGGCTTCGCCGGTCGGCCCGGCGCAGCTTGCCGGCCTGGTGGCGCGCATCGCCGACAACACCATCTCCGGCAAGATCGCCAAGGAAGTCTTCGAGGCCCTTTGGAACGGCGAAGGCTCGGACGCCGATGCCGTCATCGAGGCGAAGGGCCTGAAGCAGATCTCCGATGCCGGCGCCCTCGAGAAGATCCTCGACGAGGTGCTGGCGGCCAACCCGAAGTCGGTGGAGGAATTCCGCGCCGGCAAGGAGAAGGCCTTCAACGCACTGGTCGGCCAGGCCATGAAGGCGACCAGGGGCAAGGGCAATCCGCAGCAGGTCAACG
>JAEHDO010000072.1 GCA_016880375.1 Betaproteobacteria bacterium
CCATCATGCCCATGGGCCGCAGGCAGGCGAGCGAATCCATGTAGGTGTCCTTGCCGATCGAGTCGTACACCACCGCCACGCCCTCGCCAACGGTGAACTCCTTCACGCGTTCGGCGAACTTCTCGCGGGTATAAACAATCGGGTGGTCGCAGCCGTGCGCCTTCGCCAGCGCCGCCTTCTCGTCCGAGCCGACCGTGCCGATCACCTTCGCACCCAACGCCTTCGCCCACTGGCAGACGATGAGGCCGACGCCGCCGGCGGCGGCATGGATGAGGATGGTGTCGCCCGGCTGCACACGGTAGGTGCGCCGCAGCAGGTACTGCGCGGTCATGCCCTGCAGCATCATCGCCGCGCCCTGCTCGAACGAAAGCGCCTCGGGCAGCTTCACCAGCCGGTCGGCCGGAATCAGGCGAACCTCGGCATAAGCGCCGACCGGCCCGCCGGCATAGGCGACGCGATCGCCGGGCTTGAGGTCCTTCACCTCGCTGCCGACCGCCTCCACCACCCCCGCGCCCTCCAGCCCGATGCCCGAGGGCAGTGGCAGCGGATAGGCGCCGGTGCGGTGGTAGATGTCGATGAAGTTGAGGCCGACGGCGTGGTGGCGCACGCGCGCCTCGTTCGGGCCGGGATCGCCGACGGCGACCTCTTCCCACTTAAGGACCTCGGGGCCGCCGGGCTGGTGGAAGCGGATGGCATGGGTCATGGGCTTATCCTCTTTATCGGAAATGCGTCTGCGGAAGCTACTCTTATGGGCGTGTAATTTTAATTGTCCCCGGCCCCACATTGCCGGAAAAGTCAGTCTCTGTGATACGGCGAGATAACGAGATGGGGATAGTGACTCGCCTGCCGGGGCGAGTCCCGGCAACGACTTGCCCCTCACCCCAACCCTCTCCCCGCGCAGCGGGGCGAGGGGGTATTAGTTGCGCAGGTGATTCGCATCCACCACCGCCAGTGCCGTCATGTTTACCAGCCGCCGCACCGTCGCCGTAGAAGTGAGGATGTGCACCGGCTTCGCCGCGCCGAGCAGGATCGGGCCGACGGTGATGCCGTCGCCGCCGGTGATCTTGAGCAGGTTGAAGGCGATGTTGGCGGCATCGAGGTTCGGCATGATGAGCAGGTTGGCTTCGCCCTTCAGCACCGAATCCGGAAACACGCGGTTGCGAATCTCCTCGGAGAGCGCAGCATCGCCGTGCATCTCGCCGTCCACCTCCAGCTGCGGCGAACGCTCGGCGATGAGGCGGCGCGCCTCGCGCATCTTCATGGCGGACGCCGTCTTGCGGCTACCGAAGTTGGAATAGGAGAGCAGCGCCACCTTCGGCGCGATGCCGAAGCGGCGCACTTCCTCGGCCGCCATCAGGGCCATCTCGGCGATCTGTTCCGCCGTCGGCTCCTCGTTCACATAGGTGTCACAGAGGAACAGGGTGTGGCGCGGCAGCATCAGCACGTTCATGGCGGCGAAGATGCGCGCGCCCGGCTTCAGGCCGATGACGTTGGCGACGCGCTCCAGGTGGCGCGGCAGCTGGCCGTAGGTGCCGCACAGCATCGCATCCACGTCGCCGCGCTTCAGGAGCAGCGCGCCGATCAGGGTGTTGGAGCGCAGCACTTCCTTCTTGGCGATGCCGGGCGAGATGCCGTCGCGCGCCATCAGCTTGTAGTAGTCGTGGGTGAGGTCGCGGTAGCGCTCGTCGTGGCCGACGTCGATCAGCTCGAAGTCGCGGCCGACCTCGATGCGCAGGCCGAGCTGCTTCAAGCGCGACGCAATCACCGCCGGCCGGCCGAGCGCCAGCGGACGGGCGATGCCCTCGTCGACGACGGCCTGGATGGCGCGCAGCACGCGCTCGTCCTCGCCCTCGCAGTAGAGCACGCGCTTCGGCGCCTTCTTCGCCGCAGCGAACACCGGCTTCATCAGCGTGCCGGAATGGAAGACGAACTGCGTCAGCTGCTGGCGGTAGGCGGCGAAGTCCTTCAGCGGCCGCGTCGCCACGCCGGAATCCATCGCCGCCTGCGCCACCGCCGGCGCGATCTTGACGATCAGGCGCGGGTCGAAGGGCTTGGGGATGATGTACTCGGGGCCGAAAGCCATCTCGGTGTCGCCGTAGGCCGTCGCCACGATGTCGGAGGCTTCCGCCTGCGCCAGTTCGGCGATGGCGCGCACGGCGGCGAGCTTCATCTCCTCGGTGATGGTGGTGGCGCCGGCATCCAGCGCGCCGCGGAAAATGAAGGGAAAGCAGAGGACGTTGTTGACCTGGTTCGGGTAGTCCGAGCGGCCGGTGGCGATGATGGCGTCGCTCCTCACCGAGCGCACGTCCTCGGGCAGGATCTCCGGCGTCGGATTGGCCAGCG
>JAEHDO010000444.1 GCA_016880375.1 Betaproteobacteria bacterium
GGCGCCCTGCGCCAGGCGCTCTCCCAGGGCGCCGTCGCGGCGGTGGCGAACCTCGGCCGCACCGACGGCTTCCTCGGCAATCCGAAGGTGAAGATCCTCCTGCCGGAAAACCTGCAGAAGGCGGAGAAGCTGATGCGCAAGCTCGGCATGGGCAAGTACGCCGACGAGCTCATCCTCAGCATGAACCGCGCCGCCGAGGCCGCCGTGCCCGAGGCCAAGGAACTGCTGCTGAACGCCGTCAAGCAGATGACCCTGCAGGACGCCAAGGGCATCCTCACCGGCGGCGACGATTCGGTGACGCAGTACTTCAAGCGCACCACCTCCGAGCCGCTGACCGAGAAGTTCCTGCCCATCGTGCGGAAGGCGACGGAGCAGGTGGACCTGGCGCAAAAATACAACCGCTACGCCAAGCAGGGCGCCAAGCTCGGCCTCATCGACAAGAAGGACGCCAGCCTCGAGGGCTACGTCACGCAGAAGGCGCTCGACGGCCTGTTCCTGATGATCGCCGAGGAGGAGCGCGCCATCCGCAACAACCCGCTCGGCCAGGCCAGCAGCCTGCTGCAGAAGGTGTTCGGCGCCCTCAAATGATTTTCCCGCCGTCCCGGCGGGACTGACTTTTTTCCATGGCTGCAGGACTCAACCCGCCGCAGCGCGAGGCGGTGAACTACCTCGACGGCCCGCTGCTGGTGCTGGCCGGCGCCGGCTCCGGCAAGACCCGCGTCATCACGCAGAAGATCGCCCACCTCGTGCGGCAGCGCGGCTACCCGCCCGAGCACATCGCCGCCATCACCTTCACCAACAAGGCGGCGAAGGAGATGCGCGAGCGGGCGAAGCAGCTCCTGCCCGGCCAGTCGCTCGACGCGCTCAACGTGTGCACCTTCCATGCCCTCGGCGCGCGCATCCTGCGCCAGGAGGCGAAGGCCCTGCAGCTCAAGCCGCGCTTTTCCATCTTCGACGCCGCCGACAGCGGCGCCGTCCTCGCCGAGCTGGCGAAGGAAGCCGACAAGGCGCGCCTGAAAAGCCTGCAGTGGCGCATTTCCGCCTGGAAGAGCGCGCTGGTCGAGCCGCAGCAGGCGCTCTCCCTGGCCGAGGACGAACTGGGGCTGGCCGCCGCCCGGCTCTACGGCGACTACGAGCAGGCCCTGCGCGCCTACCAGGCCGTGGACTTCGACGACCTCATCCGCCTGCCGGTGCGCCTGTTCGAAAACGAGGCCGACGTGCTGCTGCGCTGGCAGGGAAAACTGCAGTACCTGCTGGTCGACGAATACCAGGACACCAACCGCAGCCAGTACCGCCTGCTGCGCCTGCTCGCCGGCGAGCGCGCCGCCTTCACCGCGGTCGGCGACGACGACCAGGCCATCTACGCCTGGCGCGGCGCCGACGTCGAGAACCTGCGCATCCTGCAGGCCGACTATCCGCAGCTGAAGGTCATCAAGCTGGAGCAGAACTACCGCTCCATGCAGCGCATCCTCAAGGCCGCCAACGCCCTCATCGGCAACAACGAGAAACTGTTCGACAAGCGCCTGTGGTCCGAGCACGGCCACGGCGACGCCGTCCAGGTCAGCGTCGCCCGCGACAACGAGCAGGAAGCCGAGCAGGTCGTCATGAAGCTCATGGCGCACCGCTTCGAGCACCGCGGCAAGTGGTCGGACTACGCCATCCTCTACCGCGGCAACCACCAGGCGCGCGTCTTCGAGCAGCAGCTGCGCAACCAGAAGATTCCCTACGCCCTCTCCGGCGGCCAGTCCTTCTTCGACAAGGCCGAGATCAAGGACCTCGTCGCCTGGCTGCGCCTGATCGCCAACAGCGACGACGATCCGGCCTTCATCCGCGCCGCCACCACGCCGCGCCGCGGCATCGGCGGCACCAC
>JAEHDO010000445.1 GCA_016880375.1 Betaproteobacteria bacterium
CCGCACATCCGTGCCGCGCACGATGTAGATGACCTGCTCGGCGACGTTCTTCACGTGGTCCCCGATGCGCTCGATGGCCTTGGCGATCCAGGCGATTTCCAGCGCCGTCGAGATGGTGCGCGGATCCTCCATCATGAAGGTGATCAGCTGGCGCAGGATGTTGCGGAATTCGCCGTCGATGAGGACATCCTCGCTGATGATTTTCTCGGCCTCGTCGGGATCCAGGCGGGCGATGGCGTCGAGCGCCCGCCGCAGCTGGACGACGGCCATCTCGCCGGCGCGGCGCACCTCGGCCGAGCGCGGAATCTGCAGTCCGCGCCGCTCGTGGATCTGGCCGGCCATGCGGGCGATCTTCTCGGCTTCGTCGCCCATGCGCTCGAGGTCGGTGACGGCCTTGCTGACACCCATGATCAGGCGCAGGTCGCCCGCCGTCGGCTGCCGCCGCGCGACGACATGCACGCACATGTCGTCGATCTCGACCTCATAGGCATTGACGCGGAACTCGTTTTCGATGACCTGCGCCATCTTGTCGTGGTCGCCGGTCGTAAAGCACTCGATGGCGGTGAGAATCTGCGCTTCGACCAGTCCCCCCATCTGCAGGACGCGCGATCGGACATCTTCCAGGTCCGAATCGAATTGCTTGGACAAATGCTCGCTGTGGGACATGGTGACTCCTGTGTGGGCCGGATCAGCCGAAGCGGCCGGTGATGTAGGCCTCGGTCTGCTCGTGTTTCGGTTTGATGAATATATCATCGGTCCAGCCGTACTCGATCAGCTCGCCGATATACATGTAGGCGGTGAAGTCCGACACGCGCGCCGCCTGCTGCATGTTGTGGGTGACGATGAGGATGGTGACCTTTTCCTTGAGCTCGGCGATCAGCTCCTCGATGCTGGCGGTGGCGATCGGGTCGAGCGCCGAGGTCGGCTCGTCGAAGAGCAGGATTTCCGGCTCCGTCGCCAGGGCGCGGGCGATGCACATGCGCTGCTGCTGGCCGCCGGAGAGGTTGAAGGCCTGCTCGTGCAGCCGGTCCTTCGCCTCGTTCCACAGCGCGGCGCTGCGCAGGGCCTCCTCGACCTTTTCCTCGAGGACGGCGCGCTGGTTGATGCCGCGCACGCGCAGGCCATAGGCGACGTTCTCGAAAATCGACTTGGGAAACGGGTTCGGCTTCTGAAAGACCATCGACAGGCGCATGCGCACCTCGATGGGATCGACCGCGCGGTCGAGCAGGTTGACGTTGTCCGGGTGCAGGCGGATCTCGCCCTCGTAGCGGTTGCCCGGGTAGAGGTCGTGCATGCGGTTGAAGCAGCGCAGGAAGGTCGACTTGCCGCAGCCCGAGGGCCCGATCAGGGCGGTGACACGCTTGTCGTAGATCGGCATGTCGATGTTCTTGAGTGCCTGGAAGTCGCCATAGTGGAAATTCAGGCCCGCGGCATGGGCCTTGAGGGGCAGCGATTCCAGGGCGGGTTTCGGGTCAGCCATAGCGGATTACCACTTGATGTTGCGGCGGATGCGATAGCGCAGCCAGATGGCCAGGCCGTTCATCGCCAGGGTCATGAAAACGAGGATGAAGCCGGCCGCGGCCGCATTGGCCTGGAAGGCCGGGTCCGGACGCGACGTCCAGTTGAAGATCTGGATCGGCATCACCGTGAAGGGCGACATCAGCCATTCGAAGGAAAGAAACGGGGGTTCGGTCGTCACCGGCGATGGCGGCAGGAAGGCGATGAAGGTCAGCGCGCCGACGGTGATGATGGGTGCCGTCTCGCCGATGGCGCGCGCCATGCCGATGATGACGCCGGTGAGGATGCCGCCCGTCGAGTAGGGCAGGATGTGCCCCTGCACCACCTGCCATTTGGTGGCGCCGAGCGCATAGGCCGCCTCGCGGATGGCGCCGGGGATGGCGCGGATGGATTCACGCGTGGCGACGATCACCACCGGCAGGATGAGCAGGGCCAGGGTCAGGCCGGCGGTGGCGACGCTCTGACCGAGGCCGAACTGGTAGACGAAGAGGCCGAGCGCCAGCAAACCATAGACGATCGACGGCACGCCGGCCAGGTTGCTGATGTTGATCTCGATGACGTCGGTCATCCAGTTGCCCGGCGCGTATTCCTCGAGGTAGATGCCGGCCGCGACGCCGAGCGGCACGGCCACGGCAGCGGTGACGATCATCACCATCGTCGTGCCGATCCAGGCCGAGAGGATGCCGGCCTGGCCGGCGCGCCGGGAGGGAAATTCCGTGAAGAACTCCGGCCTCAGGCGCGCATAGCCGTCGATCAGCATGTCCACGAACAGGGTGACGAAGGTCATCAGGCAGATCGCCAGGCAAACGATGCCGATCACGCCGAAGACGATGTCCCAGCGCTTGTGGTTGGCGATCAGCGCACGGATCTCGGCGGGGCTCTGGAGTGCCATCAGTATTGCTCCCGGTATTTCTTCCGCAGCCAGTAGCCGAGGATGTTGAACACCAGGGTCATCAGCATCAGCGTCAGGCCGGCGGCGAAGATGGTCTGGTAGCCGACGCTGCCGTGCGGCAGGTCGCCGAGCGCTACCTGCACGATGAAGGCGGTGATGGTGGCGGCCGGCTCGAGCGGATTCCAGGTCAGGTTGGGCTGCATGCCGGCGGCGACGGCGAGGATCATGGTCTCGCCCACGGCGCGGGAAATGCCGAGGATGTAGGCCGCCATGATGCCGGAGAACGCCGCCGGCACGACGACCTTGAGGGCCGTCTGCAGGCGCGTGGCGCCCATGGCGTAGGAGCCCTCGCGCAGGTTCATCGGCACGGCGCGCATGGCATCCTCGGCGATGGAACTGACGGTCGGAATGATCATGATGCCCATGACGAGGCCGGCCGAGAGCAGATTGAAGCCGGGCAGCTCGGGCATGAATCTCTGCAAGAGCGGCGTAACGAAGAGCAGGGCGAAATAGCCGTACACGATGGTCGGCACGCCGGAGAGCAGCTCCAGCATCGGCTTGACGATTTCGCGCAGGCGCGGCCCGGCGAACTCGGACAGGAAGACGGCAATCACGGTGCCGAGCGGGATGGCGACCAGCAGCGCCACGCCCGAACTGACCAGCGTGCCCGACAGCAGCACCATGATGCCGAAGTGGGCGTCGTCGAACAGCGGCGTCCATTGTTTGTCGGTGAGGAAATCCCAAAGCGGCACATGGCTGAAGAACACCACCGACTCCGACACCAGGATGTAGACGATGCCCAGCGTCGTGAACACCGACACCAGCGCCGCCAGGAAAAGCACCGATTCGATGATCTTTTCCTTGATGTGGCGCGAGGCGCGATGGGACAGACGGCTTTCGGCGGGGGACATGGCCTGGTCCAGGGTGGAAACGGCGGTGCCGCTCATGATAGCGAACTCGGGTGGGCTTGCAAGGACAAGGGCTTCCCCCTCTCCCCGCCGGGGAGAGGGCGGGGTGAGGGGAAATTCCAGCTAGATCAGAGCTTGCCTTCGCGCTTCATCAACTCGTCGATGGTGATGCCGACCTCGGCGGTACCGCCGAAGACCGTGCCCAGCTTGCCCTTCTTCAGGTGGTCCATGTTGCCGGTGTAGGCCTTCTCCGGCAGCGGCACGTACTTCACCTCGCGCGACAGCTTGGCGCCGTGCTTCATGTAGAACTCGACGAACTTCTTCACCTCGGCGCGTTCGTAGGCCTTCTCGCTGACGTAGATGAAGATTGGACGCGACAGCGGCTCGTAGGAGCCGTTGATGACGTTGTCCATGGACGGCAGCACCGCCTTGCCCTTCGGATTCACCACCGGCACCGCCTTCAGCTTGGCGGTGTTCTCGGCATAGTAGGCATAGCCGAAGTAGCCGAGCGCGTTGGTGTCCTGGGTCACGCCCTGCACCAGCACGTTGTCGTCTTCCGAGGCGGTGTAGTCGCCGCGGCTCGACTTGGCCTTGCCGACGAGGGCCTCGGTGAAGTAGTCGAAGGTGCCGGAGTCGGAGCCGGCGCCGAACAGCTTGAGCGGCGCATCGGGCCAGGCCGGGTTGACCTGGTTCCAGCGCGTGATCTTGCCCTGGGCGGCCGGTTCCCACATCTTCTTCAGTTCCTCCACCGTCATCTGCTTGATGAAGGTGTTCTTCGGGTTGATCACCACGGTCAGCGCGTCGAAGGCCACCGGCAGCTCGAAATACTTGATGCCGGCGGCGGCGCAGGCCTCCATCTCTTTCTTCAGGATGGGGCGCGAGGCGTCGGAGATGTCGATCTCGCCGCGGCAGAACTTCTTGAAGCCGCCGCCGGTGCCGGAGATGCCGACGGTGACCTTGATGGCGTTCTTCTC
>JAEHDO010000446.1 GCA_016880375.1 Betaproteobacteria bacterium
GAGCCGTGCATCACCCGGTGGGTGTTGGGGATGCGGGCGTGGATTTCCTTGATGCGGTCGATGGCGAGGATGTCGCCGGTCGGCTTGCGCGTGAATTTGTAGGCGCCGTGCGAGGTGCCGATGGCGATGGCCAGCGCGTCGCACTGCGTCTTGTGCACGAAGTCGGCGGCCTGGTTGGGGTCGGTGAGCAGTTGCTCGCGCGTCATCTTGCCCTCGGCGCCGTGGCCGTCTTCCTTGTCGCCCTGCATGGTCTCCAGGGAGCCGAGCACGCCGAGTTCGGCTTCCACGGTGACGCCGATCGCGTGGGCGATGTCGACCACGCGGCGCGACACCTCGACGTTGTATTCGTAGGAGGACGGCGTCTTGGCGTCATCCATCAGCGAGCCGTCCATCATGACGCTGGAAAAGCCGGAGCGGATCGCCGCCACGCACACCGCCGGGCTGGCGCCGTGGTCCTGGTGCATCACCACCGGGATGTGCGGATAGGCCTCGATGGCGGCCTCGATCAGGTGGCGCAGGAAGGCCTCGCCGGCGTATTTGCGGGCGCCGGCCGAGCCCTGCATGATGACCGGGCTGTTGGTCTCGTCGGCGGCTTCCATGATGGCGCGCACCTGTTCCAGGTTGTTGACGTTGAAGGCGGGCAGGCCGTAGCCGTTTTCGGCGGCGTGGTCGAGCAGTTGGCGCATGGATACGAGCGGCATGGCGGTTTTCTCCTTGATTGACGAGTTCTAAATGCTTTCGTGAGGCGGCGCGGCGTTCTCGCCGACGCGGACAATCTTCATCGTGTTGGTGCCGCCCGGCGTGCCGATCGGCTCGCCGATGGTGAGCACGATGGTGTCGCCCGGCTCGACGGCGCCGGACTGGATCAGGATGTGCTCGGCCTCGCGCAGCAGTTCGTCGCGGTCGTGGCCGATGTAGCGCATCAGCAGCGGATAGACGTCGCGGTAGAGGCTCATGCGGTAGCGGCTGCGGATCTCCGGCGTCAGGGCGAAGATCGGCACGCCGCTGTGGATGCGCGACATCCACAGCGCGGTCGAGCCGGACTGCGTCAGTGCGGCGATGGCCTTGACCTTGAGGTGGTAGGCGGTGAACAGCGCCGCCATGGCGATCGACTGGTCGATGCGGGTGAACACCCGGTCGAGGAAATGGTGGTCCAGCTTGATCTCGTGCGATTTCTCGGCTTCGAGGCAGATGCGCGCCATGGCCTCGACCGTTTCCACAGGATAGGCGCCGGAAGCGGTCTCGGCCGAGAGCATCACGGCGTCGGTGCCGTCGAGCACGGCGTTGGCGACGTCGGAGACTTCCGCCCGCGTCGGCACCGGGCTGGAAATCATGGATTCCATCATCTGCGTGGCGGTGATGGCGATCTTGTTGTGCTCGCGCGCGGCGCGGATCAGGCGCTTCTGCAGGGCGGGCACGGCGGCGTCGCCCACCTCCACGGCCAGGTCGCCGCGCGCCACCATGATGGCGTCCGAGGCATGCAGGATGTCTTCCAGCGCGGCAATGGCCTCGACCCGTTCGATCTTGGCGACCAGCAGGGCATCGGAGCCGGCGGCGCGCAGCAGTTCCCGCGCCAGGCGCATGTCGGCGCCGGACTTGGGGAAGGAGACGGCGACGAAATCGCATGTGAGTGCCGCCGCGGTGCGGATGTCCTCCATGTCCTTGGCGGTGAGCGCCGGCGCCGAGAGGCCGCCGCCCTGCTTGTTGATGCCCTTGTTGTTCGAGAGCACGCCGCCGACGCGCACGCGGCAGCGCACTTCGCGATCGATGATTGCGCCCACTTCGAGGACGATGCGGCCGTCGTCGAGGAGCAGCACGTCGCCGGCGGCCAGGTCGTCGATCAGATCCGGGTAGTCGAGGCCGACGCGCGTCGCGTCGCCGGGTGCGCCCGATGCATCGAGGGCGAAGTTGCTGCCGGGCTTGAGTTCCACCTTGCCGTCGGCGAACTTGCCGACGCGAATCTTGGGGCCCTGCAGGTCGACCATGACACCGACGGTGCGGCCGACCTTGCGCACGGTCTCGCGCAGCAGCGCGACGCGCTTGCGGTGGTCGTCGGCCGTGCCGTGGGAGAAGTTGAGGCGCACGACATCGACGCCGGCGGTGATCATCCGCAGCATCACTTCCGGATCGGAACTGGCCGGGCCGAGGGTGGCGACAATTTTGGTTGAGCGCTGCATTCAGCCCTTCGCCCGCTGCTCCAGGACATCCACTGCGGGCAGCGTCTTGCCTTCAAGGAACTCGAGGAAGGCGCCGCCGGCCGTCGAGATGTAGGACACCCTGTCGTAGATATCGTATTTCTGGATGGCGGCGATGGTGTCGCCGCCGCCGGCCAGGGTGAACGCCTGGGTGGCGGCGATGGCCGCGGCGATTCTTTTCGTGCCCTCGCCGAACTGGTCGAACTCGAAGACGCCGACGGGACCGTTCCACACCACGGTGCCGGCCTTCATGATGATGTCGACCAGTTCCTGCGTGCTCTTCGGGCCGATGTCGAAGATCATGTCGTCGTCGGCCACGCTGCCGGCGTCCTTCAGCACGGCCGGCTCGGCGGCGTCGAATTTCTTGCCGCAGACCACGTCGACGGCGACCGGGATGCTGGCGCCGCGCAAGGCCATCTTGCCCATCAGGGCCTTGGCGGTGGGCACCAGGTCGTCTTCACAGAGGGATTTGCCGACGTTCCTGCCGGTGGCCTTGAGGAAGGTGTTGGCGATGCCGCCGCCGACCACCAGCTGGTCGACCTTCTCGGACAGCGATTCCAGCACGGTCAGCTTGGTGGACACCTTGGAACCGCCGACGATGGCGACCATCGGGCGGGCCGGGCTGAGCAGGGCCTTGGTGAGGGCGTCGAGTTCCTCGGTGAGCAGCATGCCGGCGCAGGCCGTCGGCGCGTATTTGGCGATGCCGTGCGTGGAGGCCTCGGCGCGGTGGGCGGTGCCGAAGGCGTCCATGACGAAGACGTCGCACAGCGCCGCGTACTTCTTTGCCGTGTCGTCGACGTTCTTCTTCTCGCCCTTGTTGAAGCGGCAGTTCTCCAGCAGCACGACCTCGCCCGCGGCGACCTCGAACCCGCCCTCGACCCAGTCCCTGATCACGCGCACCGGCTTGCCGAGCTTGGCGGCCATCACGTCGGCGACGGGCTTGAGCGAGTTCTCCCCGGAATAGACGCCCTCCTCGGGGCGGCCGAGGTGGGAGGTGACCATGACCTTCGCGCCGGCCTTCAGGCAGTGCTCGATGGTCGGCATCGAGGCCGTGATGCGGGCGTCGGAGGTGACCTTGCC
>JAEHDO010000447.1 GCA_016880375.1 Betaproteobacteria bacterium
GCGCATCCCAGAAATCCCACTGCACCAGCTCTGCCTCGTGGTCGAACATCATGACGATCTTCGGGTCGTAGTGCGGCGTGACCTTGCCGTCCGGCAGGCGCCGCACCGAAGTCTCCGCCAGGCGCCGCCATTGCGCATCGCTGAGCGGGCCGAAGGGCTTGTAGATGCTGCGGAAGTAGGCATCCAGTTCGGAAACGCGGTCGAACCGGGCCGGACTGCCGGCATAGGCACGGATGCGCGCCAGCGCCGCGTCGCCGATCTTCGGCCCCATGTCGTTGAGCACCAGGTGGCTTATGCGCCCCTTGAGCGGGCCGGCCGCGGCCGCCGTGCCGATCATGGCGCCCATCGAGGTGCCGAGCCAGCGCATCGTGCCCACACCCAGCGCGTCGACGAAGACCGCCGCAATGCTCGTGTAGAAGCTGACGGCGTATTCGGTTTCCGGCTGCGGGCTCCACTGCGACAGCCCGCGGCCGATCATGTCCGGGCACAGCACACGGTAGCGGTCGGACAAAGCCGCCGCGATGTCGTCGAAGTCGCGCCCGGTGCGCGCGAGACCATGCCACATGACGACCGTCTCGGCATGGCCCGCGCCCCACTCCGTGTAGTGCAGCTCGCGGTCGAGGACGGTGAGGTAGTTCGAGGTAAAGCTCATTTCGACTTGCCTCTCAGCTTGCCGACGATGCCGGTCGGAAAGAAGTAGACGGACAGCACGAACAGCACGCCGAGCCAGAGCAGCCAGCGGTCGGGATGCAGCAGGTTGGCCAGCAGCGGCACCGCCGCCAGGGCATCGCTGCCCTGCTTCATCAGCGCCTGCAGGTAGTTCTGCGCCAGGATGAACAGCGCCGCGCCGACCACCGCGCCGTAGAGCGTGCCCATGCCGCCGATGACGACGATGAGCAGGATGTCCATCATGATGGTGAACGACAGCGTCGTCTGCGGCCCGGCATAGCGCAGCCAGAGCGCCATCAGCGCGCCGGCCAGGGTCGCCACCACCGCCGAGAGGCAGTTGGCCAGGGTGCGGTAGACCACCGTGCGGTAGCCGAGCGCCTCGGCGCGGAAATCGTTCTCGCGGATCGCCTGCAGCACGCGGCCGAAGGGCGAATTGACCACTCGCAGCAGCAGCAGGAACAGCGCCAGCGCCGAGCAGAACACCAGGTAGTAGGTGATCAGCTTGCCGTTGATGGCGGTGCCGAAGACCTCCGCCTCGACCAGGCGGAAGCCGGGCCGCAGCAGTTCGGGCACGCCGAAGGTGCGGCCGTCCTCGCCGCCGGTGAAGTCCGACAGTTGCGAGGCGAGCACGGCGAAGGCCGAGGCCACCGCCAGGGTGATCATGGCGTAGAAGATGGCCTTCACGCGCAGCGAGAACAGGCCGATCACCAGCGCCAGCGCCAGCGACAGCATCAGGGCGATAGTCAGTCCCATGAACACGGCGCCCCAGGTCGGACCGACGCTGTGGAGCGAGAGGCCGACGCCGTAGGCGCCGATGCCGTAGAACATGGTGTGGGCGAAGGAGACGATGCCGGTGTAGCCGAGCAGCAGGTCGTAGGAGGCCACCAGCACGACGAAGACGCAGACGGTGGCGGCGACGTTCAGCGCCCGCGCGCCGGGAAACAGGAACGGCGCCAGCGCCAGGCCGGTGAAGACGGCGAGCAGCAGCGCCGTCAGGAAGCGGCTGCGCGGGAAATCGCCCGAGAGCAGTCTTTGCAGAATCATCGCTTCGCCACCGGGTAGAGCCCCTGCGGCCGCCACAGCAGGATCGCGACCATGAGCAGAATGTTGGAGACCAGGGCGATCTTCGGCGCCAGGAAGCCGGTGTAGTTGGCGACCAGCGCCACCAGCAGCGCGCCGATGAAGCAGCCGCCGACCGAGCCGAGCCCGCCGATGATGATGACGATGAACACCAGCACCATGATGTCCGCACCCATGGCGGCGGTAAGCGTCTCCTTGTAGAGGCCCCACAGCACGCCGCCGAGGCCGGCCAGCGCCGAGCCGGCGACGAAGACGACGACGAAGAGGCGGCGGATGCGGTAGCCCAGCGCCTCGACCATCTCGCCGTTCTCGACGCCGGCGCGGATCAGCAGGCCGACTTTCGTGCGGTTGAGCACGAGGAACATCGCCGCGAAGACCACCAGCCCGACGGCGACGGCGATCAGGCGGTACTTCTCGATGGCGGCATCGCCGACCAGGATGACGCCGCGGAAGGAGGTCGGCAGCGGCAGCGGAATCTGGTCCGGCCCCCAGACGACATGGATCATCTGCTCGGCGACGATCATGCCGCCCATGGTGATGAGGATCTGCTTCAGGTGCTGGCCGTACACCGGCATGACGATGATGCGCTCGAAGGCCCAGCCGAGGGCGCCGGTGACGAGCATGGCCAGCGCGATGGCCAGCCCCAGTGCCGTCAGGTTCATCAGCACGGAGTCGGCCTGCATCCAGCCCTGCATCGGCAGCAGCACCAGCGTGGCGGTGAAGGCGCCGACCGAGACGAAGGCGCCGTGGCCGAAGTTGAGCACGTCCATCAGGCCGAACACCAGCGTCAGGCCGCTGGCCATGATGAAGATCATCATGCCCATGGCGAGCCCGGCGACGGTCAGCGTCACCCAGGTGGGGAAGCTGCCGATGAGCGGCAGGGCCAGCAGGGCGAGGATCGGCAGCACCAGCAGCGGCGGCGTATCCAGCCGCAGCCGGGGCAGTTCGGCATCCGCCGTGGCGGCGGGAGGGGTCGTCGTCATTGATGCGTGTCCAGTGAGAGGCCGAGCAGCTTCTGCTGCAGGTCGCGGTCTTCCGCCAGTTCGTCCATGCGGCCGCTGTGTACGATGCGGCCGTCGTCCATCACCGCCACCGTGTCGCCGAGGGACTTGACGAAGCCGAAGTTCTGCTCGACCAGGAGGATCGTCGTCTCCATCGCCTTCAGTTCGCGAAAGGCGGCGATCAGGCTCTGGATGATGGCCGGCGCCAGGCCCTTGGTCGGCTCGTCCACCAGCAGCAGCTTGCGCGGTTCGACGATGGCGCGGGCGATGGCGAGCATCTGCTTCTGCCCCCCCGAAAGCGTGCCGGCGGCCTGGTTCCAGAACTTCTTCAGCGCCGGGAAAAAGCCGAAGATCCACTCCAGCCGCGCCGTGTCGGGCTCGCCGGCGCGCGCCGCAAGCAGGAGGTTTTCGCGCACCGTCAGGTCCGAGAAGATGCCCATGTTCTCGGGCACGTAGGCGATGCCGGCGCAGGAAATGTCCGGCGTCGCCGCCTGGGTGATGTCGCGCCCGTCGAAAAGCAGCGCGCCGCGAGAGGCGTGCCAGAGGCCCATGATGGTGCGCAGGGTGGTGGTCTTGCCGGCGCCGTTGCGGCCGAGCAGCACGGTCAGCTCGCCGCGCGGCACCGTCAGGTCGACGCCCTGCAGGATGTGGTACTGGCCGATGTGGGTGTGGACCCCCGTGAGCGCAAGCATCGGCTCAGACATGCTCCGCCACCCCCATGCCCAGATAGGCTTCCTGCACGATGGGCGAATTCATCACCTCGGCCGGATCGCCGTCGGCGACCAGGTAACCGTTGTGCAGCACGACGATGCGGTCGGCCAGCGAGCGCACCACGTCCATCTTGTGCTCGACCAGCAGGATGGTCTTGTCGCCCTGCGCCTTCATGTGCCGGATGAGTTCCAGCACCACCGGCA
>JAEHDO010000448.1 GCA_016880375.1 Betaproteobacteria bacterium
CGGCGAGCGCCTGGAAGACGTTCTGCTCGACCAGCAGCAGGGTGGTGCCGGCCCGGTTGATGCGGCGCAGCGCGGCGAACATCTCGTCCACCATCTTCGGCGCCAGGCCGAGCGAGGGCTCGTCGAGCAGCAGCAGGCGCGGCCGGCTCATCAGGGCGCGGCCGATGGCCAGCATCTGCTGCTCGCCGCCGCTCATGGTGCCCGCCATCTGCGTCAGGCGCTCGCCCAGGCGCGGGAAGATGCCGACCACTTCGTCCAGCATGGCCTCGCGCTGCTGCCGCGTGGCGAGGTAGCCGCCGAGTTCCAGGTTCTCCCGCACGCTCATCTCCGGAAACAGATGGCGTCCCTCGGGCACCAGCGCCATGCCGCGCCGCACGCGCTCGGCGGGGGTGTCGCCGGAGAGCGCCTCGCCGTCCACCCGCACGCTGCCGGACACCGGCGGCATCACGCCGGCGAGGGTCTTCAGCAGCGTCGTCTTGCCGGCGCCGTTGGCGCCCACCAGCACGGTGATGCGCCCGGCCGGGGCGACCAGCGTAATGCCGTGCAGCACCGGCAGGCCGCCGTAGCCGGCGCGCAACTCGCGCACTTCCAGTTCAAGTCCGAACTTTTCTCTCTCCCCGCCGGGGAGAGGGCCAGGGAGAGGGGGTATGGCGGCGGTCGTCATGCCATTTCCCTTTCTCCGAGGTAAGCCTCGATCACCTGCGGGTCGCGGCTGACGTCGGCCGGCTTGCCGTCGGCGATCTTGGCGCCGAAGTTCAGCACGGCGACGCGGTCGACGGTGCGCATCAGCACATTCACCGCGTGCTCGATCCAGATCACGGTGAAGCCGTGCTCGCCCCACAACTCGCGGATGAGGGCGGCGATGGCCTTCACTTCCGCCTCGGTGAGTCCCGCCGCCACCTCGTCGAGCAGCAGCAGGCGCGGGTGGCTGGCCAGCGCCATGGCGATCTCGAGTAGCCGCTGCCGCGCCGGCGGCAGGCTGCCGGCATGCAGGGCGGCATAGCGCTCGAGGCCGACGCGCTCGAGCAGGCTTTCCATCGACTTCGCCTCGGCGAAGGAATCGTGGCGCCGCCGCACATTGCCGACGAAATCGAGGGCGAACTGCACGTTCTCCGCCACCGTCAGGCTGCCGAAGACGCGCGGTGTCTGGAAGGTGCGCGCCATGCCGGCATGGGCCAGCACATAGGGCGGCGCGCCGGTGAGGTCGGCGCCGCAGAAGCGCAGCGTGCCCTCGGTGGGCTTCATCATGCCGCTGATGGCGTTGAAGAAGGTCGTCTTGCCGGCGCCGTTGGGGCCGATGATGCCGATGAACTCGCCTTCGTCGGCGGCGAGGTCGACGCTGTTCAGCGCGGTCAGGCCGCCGAAGCGCACGGTGAGGCCGCGGATGTCGAGGAAAGTGCTCATGGCTTCTCTTCCGAGGCCTTGCGCCGCCAGAGGCGCTTCCAGTCGTAGCCGGCAATGCCGTCCGGCAGGTAGAGCACCGAGGCGATCAGCAGCACGCCGAGGATGATCATGTACAGGTAGGGCAGCGACAGCCGCAGGAATTCCGACAGCAGGCTGAAGGCCAGCGCGCCGATCAGCGGCCCGCCGACGGTGAGCGGGCCGCCGACCATGGAGATCAGCACCGTCTGGAAGACGATGAAGGGATTGAACACGGTGTGCGGGTCGATGTAGGTCCAGCGTACCGCCATCGCCGCGCCGAGCGCGCCGGCGAACCAGGACGAGAGGCAGAAGCCGATCAGTTTCACGCGCATCGGGTTCACGCCCATCGTGGCGGCGCGCTCCTCGTCCATGCCGATGCCGCGCAGGGCGTGGCCCCAGCGGCTGCGGCCGAAGGCGGCGTAGGTCCATACGGCCAACGCCGCGATCGCCAGCACCGTCCAGTACACCGTCGCCGAGGAGGGCGTCTCGGTCATGACGCGGCCGACGGTGCCGAAGTAGGATTTCTCGATGTGCGTGATGGTGTGCTTCACCAGCTCGCCGAGGCCGTAGGTGATCACGGCGAAGTAGGCGCCGCGCAGGCGCAGCGTGATCAGCCCGATGAAAAAGGCGAACACCACCGCCGCGCAGCCGCCCAGCATCACCACCGCCGGCCAGGGCAGCTTGCCCAGCCCCCAGGCGGTGCAGTAGGCGCCGAGGCCGAAGAAGGCCGAGGTGGCGAGCGACAGGTAGCGCGTCGGCCCGCTGAACATCGACCAGCTCACCGCCAGGCCGGCGTACATCAGGCAGGTCAGCGCCAGCGACTGCGCGAAGGGCGATTCAAGGGCCGGCAGCGCCCCGAGCAGCGCGCCCGCCATGAAGACGATGATGGTAGTCGGATTCATCTTGCGAACAGCCCCTTCGGCCGCAGCAGCAGCACGCCCACCAGCACGCCGTAGCTGATGAGGGTTTTCAGCGAGGGGCTGGTGAAGTACATGCCGAAAGTCTCGACCAGGCCGAGCAGGATGGCCCCGGCGATGGCGCCGGGAATGTTGCCGAGCCCGCCGAGCGTAATGACGATCAGCGCCGAGATGGTGTAGGGCTCGCCCATCGACGGCGTCAACTCGTACACCATGCTGAGCAGCCCGCCGGCCAGTCCCGCCAGGGCGAGGCCGAGGCCGAAGCAGGCCGGATGCAGCACGCGCGTGTCGATGCCCACCAGCATGGCGCCGAGCGGCGCCTGCAGCATGCCGCGCACCGCCTTGCCGAGCAGGGTCTTCTTCAGCACCAGCACCAGCGCCAGGCTCGCCGCCGCCACCACCGCCAGCACCAGCAGGCGGTTGGCGGCGACCGTCACCTCGCCGAACTTCACCGGCTCGTCGAGGAAGGGCTGGCCGCTCATGCCGCCGCCCCAGATCAGCTGCGCCGCGTTCTGCGCGATGAACATCAGGCCGAAGCCGACGATCAGGCTGCGCGCCTCCATCGCCTCCGCATTCGGCGAAGTCGCTGCCAGACGGCGGAAGACCAGCCGGTGCAGCACCAGGCCGAGCAGGAAGAGGGCGACCATCATCGGCGGGATGAACCACAAGGGGCTGGCGCCGCTGACTTTCACCAGCGTGTACGTGAAGTAGGCGCCGAGCATGAGGAACTCGCCGTGGGCGATGTTCATGATGCGCATCAGGCCGTACTGCAG
>JAEHDO010000449.1 GCA_016880375.1 Betaproteobacteria bacterium
CGGTGTCGACCGGCGGCGCCTCGCCGGTGCTGGCGCGCCTGATGCGGGCCAGGCTGGAGACCCTGCTGCCGGCCGCCTACGGCCGCCTGGCGCAGCTCGCCAACGACCTGCGCGATCGCGTCAAAAGCCATTTCGCCAATCCGCCGCAGCGGCGCATCTTCTGGGAAAGAATGCTCGGCGGCACCTTCGCCGACCTGGTGCTGGCGGGCAAGCGCGCCGAAGCCGAGCAGTACTTCGCCCAGCAGCTCGCCGCCACGCAGGACGAGCCGCCACGCGGCGAGGTGTACCTCGTCGGCGCCGGCCCCGGCAATCCGGATCTCCTCACCTTCCGCGCGCTGAAGCTGATGCAGCAGGCCGACGTGGTGGTGCACGACAACCTCGTCTCGCCGGCCATCGTCGACCTGTGCCGGCGCGACGCCAGCCGCATCTATGTCGGCAAGCAGCGCAACGACCACACCCTGCGGCAGGAAGAGATCAACGCCCTGCTGGTGAAGCTGGCGCAGGAAGGCAAGCGCGTGCTGCGCCTGAAGGGCGGCGACCCCTTCATCTTCGGCCGCGGCGGCGAGGAGATCGAAACGCTCTCCGCCCACGGCATCTCCTTCGAGGTGGTGCCCGGCATCACCGCGGCGGCGGGCGTCGCCTCGTACTCAGGCATTCCGCTCACCCACCGCGACTACGCCCAGGCCTGCGTCTTCGTCACCGGCCACCTCAAGGACGGCACGATGAACCTCGACTGGACCGGCCTGGCGCGGCCGCACCAGACCGTCGTCTTCTACATGGGCCTGCACGGCCTGCCGGTGCTGTGCCGCGAACTGATGGCGCACGGCCTGCCGGACGCCACCCCCGCCGCCATCGTGCAGCAGGGCACCACCAGCCGCCAGCGCGTGCTCATCGGCACCCTCGCCTCCCTGCCGCAACAGGCGCAGGACGCCCAGCTCAAGCCGCCGACCCTCATCATCGTCGGCGAGGTGGTGAAGCTGCACGACCAGCTGAAATGGTTCGATCCCGCCGGCGCGCCCGATGTCGGTTCCTGGAAAAGGGACACTCAGGGGAAGTAAAAAAAAGCGCGAGGGCTTTCGCCTTCGCGCCTCATGCAACCCGGCTGGTGCGCCCGAGTCGCTTCCATCATTTGCCGGAGTTACCCGCCGCCGCCTGCCCGGCCGCCATGCTTACAGGCGCTGCGCGGTCCGGGGAATCCGCCGATGCCGACATGCCTTCACTCCCCGAGCCGGGAGGGGCATGCAAGAACGGTTGCTGGAGTGAATCCTGGGCGCAATGACGAAAAAAGTCTGTGAATTCGATCACATAATTCCCGTCACAAGAAAAAATGCATTCACCGCTCCCTGCCCGCCTCGTGCCAGGCCTTCTGTACCGGCGACAGCAGGTATTCGATCACGCTGCGGGTGCCGAGGAGGATTTCCGCCGAGGCCTGCATGCCGGCGGTGAGCGGCAGGCGCTCGCCGTCCTGCTCGATGCGCATGGCCTTCAGCGCCACCAGCGCGCGGTAGGCCAGCGGCGCGGCGCGGGCGTTCTTCTCGGCGGTGCCGTTCTGCTGCCCCTGCGTGTTGCCGTCCGCCGCGTCGGCGCTGACATGCTCCACCGTGCCCTCGACCATGCCGTACTTCTGGAAGGGAAAGGCGGCCAGCTTCACCTTCACCGGCTGGCCCTGGCGCACGAAGCCGATGTCCTGGTTCGACACCCACACCTCGGCGCGCAGGATGTCGTCCCGCGGCACCAGCGTCAGCAGCACCGTGCCCGGCTGCACCACGGTGCCGGCGGTGTGGGTGGCGATGTCCTTCACCACGCCGGCCTGCGAGGCCTTCAGCTCCAGCAGCCCCTGCCGGTGCGCCTGCTTGGCGCGCTCCTGCACCAGCTTGTCGACCTGCCCCTGCATCTCGTTGCGCTCGGCGAAGAGCTGGCGGCGATGGTCGGCGGCGATCTGCGCCAGGCGTTTCTCCGACTGCGCGATGGAAGCGTTCGCCGAGGCGATGACGTGCTCCTGGGTGGCCAGCTCCTGCTCCTTCTCGATGCGCTCGCGCTTTTTGTCGGAAGCCATCAGCGGGCCGGCGAAGCCGTCCTTCGAAAGCTTCTCGAAGGCGGCGTCCTGGGCGCGGTAGTGCGGCAGCGTCTCGGCGAGCCGGGTCCTGCCCTGCTGCGCCACCGCCATCTCGCGGCGCGCTTTCTCCATCTTTGCCCGCTCTTCCGCCAGCGCCGCTTCGAGCGCGGCACGGTTGGCGCGGTATTGCGCCTCGACCTCGCGCACCAGTCCGGCGGGCGCATCCGCCCCGGCCTTGAACTCAGCCTGGCCCAGCTCGGCATCGATGCGGGCCAGCGTCAGGGTCTTCCGGTAAAAGTCAGCCTCCAGGGTACGGCGATCCGCCTCGGAAATGAGCGCATCCATGCGCATCAGCACCTGGCCCTCGGCCACCTGCTGGCCCTCGCGCACCAGGATCTCGCGCACGATGCCGGATTCGGCCGGCTGGACGATCTTGATGTAGCTCTGCGGCACCAGCTTGCCCTCGGCCACAGCGACGATGTCGAGCCGGCCGATCACCGACCAGGCGAGGAGCGCAACGAGCAGCGCGAAGAGGACAAGCAGCACGCGCCGCCCCAGCGGCGAGGGCGGCGA
>JAEHDO010000013.1 GCA_016880375.1 Betaproteobacteria bacterium
GATGCGCGAGATCAGGTGGCCGGAGTTGTGCATGTCGAAATAACGGTCGGGCAGCCTCAGCAGGCTGTTGAACAACGCCACCCGCAGATCGTGCACCACGCCCATCGAGACCCGTGCGAGGAAGTAGTTGCCGAGGTAGGAGCCGATCCCCTGCCAGGCGGCGATGAGGACGATCAGCAGCGGCACGGCGTGCATCATCTGCAGGCCGCCGATCAATGGCACGCCGGCCAGCGTCGCTGCCGCCGGATCGACAAGCCCGTCGACAAAGTACTTCAGCACCGAGGCCAGCATGGGCTGGGACGAGGCGAAGATGAAGTAGCCGAGGATGCTGATGGCAAACCAGCCGGCATACGGCCTGACGTAGCCCAGCAGGCGCAAATACAGGCCCAGGCTGGAAGTGACGCTGGCAGAGGCGTGCGAATCAGGGGGTTGCATGGGGCGCCGGACGGCGGAAATGATGCGGGGATTCTAGCATGGGCGGCATGCCCGGCCGGACTGGTAAAATGCCGGCCTACGACATGCAGCCGGCCCGCCGACGGACGCCCCTTGCAGACTTTGGAACACGATGACTACCTCGCGCTGCGCGCCGACGCCACCGTGCTGGAGCACGACCGCTATGGCGACAAGGTGCTGCAACTCGCCGACGGCAGCTATCTCAAGCTGTTCCGCCGCAAGCGCCTGATCTCCTCCGCCGCCTGGTATCCCTACGCCCGGCGCTTCGCCGACAACGCGCTCGAATTGGCCCGGCGTCGGATTCCCTGCCCCGGCGTGATCGGCGTCTACCGCATCCCGAGCGTCAGCCGCGATGCCGTGCACTACCGGCCGCTGGCGGGGCAGACGCTGCGCCACCTCGTCCGCTCGGGCGCGGACACGGCAACGCTGCGCGACCAGCTCGGGCGCTTCGTCGCCCGCCTGCACGAGGCCGGCATCTATTTCCGCTCGCTCCACCTCGGCAATATCGTCCTGACGCCTGCCGGCGAACTCGGGCTGATCGACATCGCCGACCTGCGCGCCTCTCGCAATCCGATACCCCGCCACCGCCGGTTGCGCAACCTGAAGCATCTTATGAGGGATGAGCAGGACCGGGCCTGGATTTGCCATGCGGACGCAACTGCTTTTGACCGGGCCTACAATAATGCGTTGGGACAGGGTTCGGCGGGCCGAGCCTAGTCCTTTCATCGGCACACCAGCCGGAATCTGGAATTGGAAACCGCCATGCCTGTTACCGAAGAAGCCGCGCTTATCGGCACCGAGGATTGCCCGGCGTGCCCGCTTTGCGGCTCCGCTGGAACCCTCATCCATGTCGGCATGGAGGACCGCTTGTTCCATGTACCCGGCAAGTGGAATTCCAGGCAATGCGACAACGCAGAATGCGGCCTCGTCTGGCTCGATCCGATGCCGCGCCGGGAAGAAATACACAAGGCCTATGCCACCTATTACACGCACCAGGACAAGGGGCGCGGGGGCCCGGCCGGCCCCAGGAAGGGATGGCGGGTCCGTCTGCTGCGCCTCTACAAGCGCCTGCTCAAGCTCATGCTCGGGACAGGCCGGGAACGGGAAAACCATGACCTGATGTACCTGCGCGACGTTCCCCCGGGGAGGCTGCTGGAGATCGGCTGCGGCAGCGGCAAGCGTCTTTCCCGGCTGGCGGCCCTCGGCTGGCAGGTCGAAGGACAGGAAGTCGACGAAAAGGCCTGGGCAGCCGCCAAGGCAAAATACCCCTTCCAGGTGCATCTCGGGGAACTGAAATCGCTCACCCTGGCCGGGGATGCCTACGATGCGGTGGTGATGAACCATGTCATCGAACATGTGCACGAGCCGGCGGAACTGCTCAAGGAAGCCAGGCGGCTATTGAAGCCGGGCGGCGTGCTGATCGCCAACACGCCGAACGCGATGAGCCAGGAGCATCGCATTTTCGGAACCAGCTGGTTCAGCCTGGATCCGCCCCGGCATCTGCATTTGTTTTCGCCCCGCTCGCTCTCCATGCTGGCCACGCGTGCCGGCTTTGCCCGGAGCGAAACCTGGACGACCAGCGTGAATTCGGATTACGTCGCCGCTTCCAGCCTGAAAATCCGCAGCATGGGGGACATGAAGGCCCGGGAAGAGCGGCTTGCCAAGGAAAGGAGAATCGTTGCCGGCCTCTATTTCCAGCTCTGGGCCGTCAGGTCGCGCGCCGGCATTCCCGACGGCGGAGAGGAATGCACGCTGCGTGCCTACAAATGAGCAGGCCTCTGCCGCACAAGGACAAGCTGTGCGCAATTATCGTCAGCCACTTTCCGGACGCCCGTTTCGCCGAATACCTCGGCGCCATTCAAACGCAGTGTGACCGTGTCCTCATCGTCGACAATGGCTCCGTCGGGCCGGCGCTCGAGATGCTGCGCGGCCTCAGCGGCGGGCCGGTCCGCCTCTTCGAAACGGGCAGGAATGCCGGCCTCGGTGCCGCCCTGAATATGGGCGTCGCCCATGCCAAGAACCTGGGATATGCCTGGGTCGTCCTCTTCGACCAGGATTCGCTTCCGCTCGCAGACATGGCAAGCCGCTTTACGGGCATCCTGGCCGAATACCCGCAGCCGGACCGGATCGCGATCATCGGCTCACGATTCATTGACCGCAACCGGCAGCCGATGGCGGTGCAGCGGCCGGCCGTTTCCGGCGAGGCGCCCTGGGCAGAAAAGAAGCGCGTCATCACCTCCGGCATGCTGCTGTCGCTCCAGGCCTTCGACGACACCGGTCCCTTCCGCGAAGACTTCTTCATCGACACCATCGACCACGAGTTTTGCTACCGGGCCCGTCGCAAGGGCTGGCGCATCCTGCAAACCGCCGCCCCCCTCCTGGCCCACAGCGTCGGCAACTACCGGCGTCATCGCCTGCTGTGGTTCGATGTGTGGCGCTCCCACCACCCCGCATGGCGTTGCTACCTCATGACGCGCAACCCGATGCTTCTGGCTCGGGAAAGCCACGCCCATGCGAAACTGCTTCGTGGCGGATACAAGGCGGTGAAAAATGCGCTCCTCATCCTGCTTTTCGAAGAAGACAAGGCAAGGAAGATCCGGGCGACGCTCACCGGCTACTTCCACGGCCTGTTTCGCAGGACGGAAATGCCCGCCTGGATAAAGCGGCAGATCGGGCAACCGTCAGAGCGGCCGCCGGAAGGTTGAGTGGATGATGTCCCCCCTTCCCTGCCGCTGTGCAACCCAGACGAACAACCGTGCCAGGAACCGGCGCCACTTGATCTTTCTCGAGGGCCTGCCCTTGCGCTCGAACAGGATGTCGAGGCTGTTCAGGAACAGTTTCTGACTGGTTTCGACATCCTGCCTCAGCGGATCGAGGCCATGCTGCCGTGCCAGCAGGGCCAGGTTGCCCGAGGAAAACAGCATGAGATGGTAGGGAATCCCGGTTGCATACCATTTCGTGCCGAAGAGCGCCCATCCGAGCGAGCTGAAATTCGGCGTTTCGATGACCAGGCAGCCGCCGGGCTTGAGAAGCCTTGCCAGTTCGGCCATGAACTGATGCGGCGTCGGAATATGCTCGATGACGTGGCGGGCGGTGATGACGTCGAACGAGGCGGAGGGGAGCCGCGCTGAAGCCAGGTCACCGGTGTGCACGGACAAGCCGCTGCTGCGGCAGGACTCCGCGCTCTGCCGGTTGAGCTCGACGCCCTCGACCTGCCAGCCCAGGCTGCGCATGGTGCGCAGATACCGGCCGTTGCCGCAGCCGACGTCGAGCAGCCTGCCGCCGGGCACGAAATCGATCGCGCGCTCGGCATTCTGGAAAGTCGCCCTCAGCCGGGCGACAAGGGCAACAAGCGGGTTGACGCTCAGGTGGGCGTAGCCATGGTACAACTTGAGCCGGGCCAGCTTGAGCGGATTGATCGCCTTGGTGCGCTCGAGATCGTCCGGCTCGACGTAGCTGTCCGGATAGAGCTCGTCGAGGGCGGCGGCATCCGGCATGGGGTGCAGGAAGAATGCGCCGCAGGCATCGCACTTATAATAGTCGTAGCGTGTCATGTCGGCTTTGAGCAGGACGTTCCTGCCGCTGAAGTCATAGGCGGAGGGCGACGTGCAGATCGGACACGAGGCGCGGTCGGATTGCGAATGAATCATTTTCTGAAAACCCGCAGTTATTGCTGACAGGCTAGCTCCCTATGGGTGATGTAAACCAATTGCTGTTCGTGATGTCCCTCTCGGACAGCCTTGAAGGCCCCGTGCTCGAAGTGGGCAGCAGGGACTATGGTAATACACAAGATTTCAGGGCGCTCTTCAAGGGAGCGGATTATGTCGGCATCGACATGCAGGCGGGCAAGGGCGTGGATCTCGTGCTGGACCTGACGGACGATTTCGAGAGCCTGGACAGGCGCCTGGGGGGACGCCGCTTCGGCACGATCATTTGCATGAGCGTGCTCGAGCATTGCCGCGACCCCTTCAGGATGGCACGAAACATCGAAGCGCTGCTCGCCGATGGCGGCAACCTGGTGATCGGCGCGCCGTTCGTGTGGGAACTGCATGGTTTCCCGGACGACTACTGGCGCTTCACGCCCAGCGGAATTCGCGTCCTCTTCCCCGGCCTCGATTTTTCTGCCGTTCCCGGAGCCGCCTTTACCGGCCGCAAGGGCGATGCGGCGCCCCTCGACGGCAACCTGTTCTGCATCAAATTCAGCTCGAAGAACCCCGAGACACGCAGGCTGCTCGGGATCGTCCCGTCCGGCCTGATCGGCCTGTTCAGGAAAGCGGGATGGATGAAGCGGCTTTTCGGCCATCGCTGCGTTTTCCCCTCGGTCATGGTGAGCATGGTCGGCAGGAAGCCCGCTCCCGCCAAGGATGGCTAGTTGAAGCCTCTCAGGGAAATCGGCGGGCTGTACGCCGTAGCAGTCCTTTCCCTCATGGGCTCTCATTGATTTATCGAAACAACAAGGTGTGCGTATGGGAAAAAGCATTTCCAGGACGATCAGGAGCAGGTTCTACGGCTTTTTCCTGAAGCGAGCGCCACGTCATGTTTTGAAGGCAGAGATTGCCCGCCGGCAGATAGACGCGGCCACGCGCGTCTATGGCGCCTTCCTGGATGCGGACAATTTCGAGAACGAAGTTGTGAGAAACACCGCTTCCGAGTCGAACAAGATATCAGGCGTGGTGGCTCATGCGCTGCGATCGGTCTCCAAACCTTCCGACCTGTTTTTCCTGCCCGGCGAACGCAGATCGGCACGGCAGGCCTACAGCCAGGTCTCAGGGGTGCCGGCCGACCAGATCCTGACCGCCGGTTGGCATGAAGACATGGACTTTCAATGGAATTTCGAATCAGGTCCTCCAGTCGGGATACCGAAAGTGGACTTGATTGCATCGCAAGCGATCATTGAACACCTGATCGATCCTTTCAAGCATCTGGAAGACTGCCATGGCCTGCTCAAACCTGGCGGGCATATGGTTTTCTCGACGGTGATCCCGGGTTTCCAGTACCACCGTTACCCGGTCGACTGCCTGAGGTTTTTCCCCGACTGGTTCGAGGAAGTTGCGCGTCGGCTGGACGCGCAGGTGGTATTGCGGAGCATGAGCAGGACCACAACGCTGATTGCCTATACGTTTCGCAAGCGGGATTAATGTGGCAGACCCCAAAGTCCCTCGCACCGGCCGCAGGCTGCTGTTCGTCTCGAAGGGGGTCGATTCGTCGTCGACGCGCTACCGCGCGCTGCAGTTCTTCCCGCTCTGGCAGGCGGCCGGCTTCGAACCGTCGCATGTGACCGCCTCGGGCGGTGCCGGCGCCCTCCTCGCCATGCTGCGGCAGGCGCGCCAAGCCGACATTGTCGTCGTCCTGCGCAAGACCTTCCCACCGCCCCTGCTCTGGCTGCTGCGACGGGCCTCGCACCGGCTGGTCTTCGACTTCGACGACGCCGTCTTCTGCAACAGCGACGGCACGCCCTCGCGCACGCGCATGGCGCGCTTCGCCGCGATGGCGTGCGCCTGCGACCATGTGACGGCCGGCAACGCCTTCCTCGCCGCCCGCGCCGCCGCCTTCAATCGGGCAGTGACCGTCGTCCCCACCTGCGTCGATGCCGCACGCTACCGCACCGCGGCGGAAAAACCGGCGGACACGCTCGACCTGGTATGGATCGGCAGCCAGTCGACGCGGAAGTACCTGGTCGGGGCGATGCCGTGGCTGAAGCAGGCGGCGGAGAAGGTGCCCGGCCTGCGCCTGAAGATCATCGCCGACTTCGACCTTCCCGGCTGCGGCGTGGTGACGCAGCCGCTGACCTGGCGCGCCGACACCGAGGCGCGGGAACTGGCCGCCTCGCATATCGGCATCGCACCGATGAGCGACGACGACTGGAGCCGCGGCAAGTGCGCGCTGAAGGTGCTGCAGTACATGGCGGCCGGCCTGCCGGTGGTGTCGTCGGATGCCGGTGCCAATGCCGAGGTGATCGCGGAGGGCGAAACCGGTTTCCTGGTGACCACGTCCGGCGAGTGGGCAGAGCGCATCGCACGCCTGGCAAGCGATGCGTCGCTGCAGCGGCGAATGGGCGAGGCGGGCCGCCGCCGCGTGGAGGCTGACTATTCCGTCGAACCGGTCTTCGCCCGATGGCGCTCCGTTGTCGGGGGACTGTTCTGAATCGCAACAGGAACTGCGACGATCACCGCATTGCCACCCTTGTTGGCAAACCGCTGGATCATCTGCAGGTGGTTGGCCGCAAGCCATTCATCGATGCCGGCGTCCCTGGCGTGAACATCGAGCACCAGCATGTCGAAGCGGTTTTCTGCGACTGCGCTGGCCAAGGCATCCCTTTCGAGTCGATTGCGCCCGGTCGCGGCATAGCCCAGACCGGCATAGTAGGCGACGCGCGGATTCTCGACATACACACGCGAAGCGGCCACCCGGTTGGCCGCCAGCCATTTCCCTGCATCGATGATCTGGGTACTCTTCGGCGAGAACGACAGCACGTTCGCCAGCAGGGTGAGCAACGCCAGTGTCAGCATCAGCCCGCGCCAGCGGGGGAAACGCTGCATCAACGCCGCCAGCCCCGCCGCAATGACGGGCACCGCCAGCAGGTTCAGCAGGGCGACGTAGCGGCCGACAAGGAAGAACTGGTGGGTGATGAAGGCGACCAGCACCAGGACGTGGGCGAAGAAAACCCAAGGCAGGGGCTGCCAGCGCGCCAGAACGGCCCGCAGCGGCTGGCCGGCGAAGGCGAAAGCCAGAGGCACGACGAATACGCCGGTCATCTTGAGGAACTTCACCGGGATGATGGTGAGCAGCCCGAAGAAGAGGACATAGCCCGCCTCCTCGCGCGAGTACTTGTGCTTGAAGACGAACTCGGACATCCGGCCGGCCGCATCGCCGATGACCTGCAGCTGGCGCAAGGGATTGGCCGCCTCGAAAAAAGACCTCATGCTGTCCGGCATCGGCACGAGTCCGCTGGCGAACAACGCACCGGCCATGGCCGCTCCGGCCAGCGGCAGGCAGCCGAGCATGAGCACGCGGCGCAGCCGCGACCCGGCCGGTGCCGCCAGCGTCTGCCACAGCATCAGCGCCGGAATAATGGCCAAGGCCTCGCGCCGAAACAGGGCAGCGCAGCAGATCGCCGCCTGGCAGGCGAGCGCTTCCCGCCAACGATGCGATTCGTCCCACCGCATCGCCAGCCAGAACGCCAGCAGGCCGAAGAACCAGAAACCGTACTCGCGCAGGACCTGGTTGCGGTATTCGTTGTAAGCGGGCATTGCCAGCACGACCAGGACGGCGGCCCAGGCGGCTTCAGGCAGGCGCCGGCGCGTGATGGCGACCAGCAGGCTGCAGGCGCCCGCCAGGAACAAGGCGTTGATCGCGTAGGCAGATGTTTCCGGGCCCAGCCGCGTGGCCGAACTGGCGACAGCAATCAGCGCCGGCTGAAATGCGAGGAACGGCCAGCCCGGGTGTTGCCGGACGCCGGCAGAACCATGGTCGATGATCGACTGCGCCCACTCGACGTAGAACATGCCGTCGCGATTGAGCACGGGCGAATTCCATACCGCCACGGCAGACAGCATCAGGCTGCAAATGAACGCCATGCGCACGGGCCCCACCGCCCTCGCCCAGGCTGACACTTTTTCCCTCATTGCGTCCTCCCTTCGCGACCCGCTTCGCCGGCAGCGTTGGCGAAGATCCTTACCGCCGCCTTGTGGTCTGCGCCGGCCGGCCAGCGAAACACTTCGCGCATTGCCGGTCCCTGCGGACCGAACAGGCGCGGGAATTGATCCGGCGATTCCACTGCAAGGTAAGCAGGCGCGGCCCCGCCCATCAGCCGCAGCGCCTCCTGTTCATCGATCCAGGGGCGAAAAGTGCCCAGGACCAGCTGGAATGTCACGGGCGTATCCAGGTGGTGGAGCCGCTTCGCGTCGAAGCCGTTCGCCGCGAACGCCTTGGCGGCCCGCTGCGCCTCGACGGTGTAGCGCACTTCCCCGCTCTGCTGCCCGGCCTTGAGATGATAGGACCACCAGGCGGCGCCGAGGAAGAACAAAATCAGCCCCGCCAGCACGGCTCCCGTTGCGCGCGCGCCGATGCGCCCGGCCAGGCGTGCCATCTCGCAGCCGGCCAGCAGCGCCGCCGCCGGCCACAGCGGCAGCAGCAGGTCGCCGCGATGGTGCGAGGCCAGCGAGAACAGGATGATGCCGCCGACGATCCAGCAGAAGAGGAAACGCTCGAAGCGGCGCGTGGCGGTCTCTGCCGCGGGATGGCGCACGATGCGCCACAGGCCGTAGAGCACGAACAGGCTGAAGGGCAGGAAGCGCAGGATGAAATAGAGGGTCGGCTTCGGCAGGTTGCGGCCGGGAAAGCCGCCCTTGCCGACGCCGGTGGCCTGGCCTACGAGTTCCTCGAAGAACAGCTTGTCCACGAGCGGCTTGCCGGCGGAGAGCAGGGCCGGCAGCAACCACCCCAGCACGAGCAGCAGAAAGAGCCCTAACCCGATCCAGTGCGAACCCGACAGGGGCGGCGTGGCCGGATCGCTGCGCCGCTCCCAGAACCAGGCCAGAAGGCCCATGGCGGCGAGCACCAGGCCGAGCGGCCCCTTGATCAGCGTGGCCAGCGCAGCCCAGAACCAGAACGGCGTCCAGCCGCCGCCGCGCTCCCAGGCACGCTGCGCCGCAAATGCGCCGAGGGCAACGACCAGCGCGAACAAGGCATCGGTACGCACCAGGGCAATGTGCTTGGACATCATCGGCGCCAAGACGACGGCGAGTGCCGCCAGCCCGCCTGCCCATGGGCCGTAGCGCCGGCGCCCGACTTCCAGCACGAGCAAGGCCATGGCCAGCACCGCCAGCGCCGAAGGCAGGGTCAGCGTCAGGCGGTTGATGCCGCCGATCGAGGCTGCAGCGGCGGCGATCCAGGTATGCAGCGGCGGCTTCGACATGATGCGGCCGCGGATGTCCTGCTGCACCAGCCAGTGCCCCTGCCAGACGACGTCCATGACGTAGCCGACGTTGCGGTCCTGGGCATCGGCCTCGAGGTTGGAGGGCCCCGTCAGGCGGATGGCGTAGAACGCCAGCACCAGCAGTCCCAGCACGGCGCCCCAGGCCAGCCGACCCTGCCAGACGGACCGATTCATCGGCGCGTCCGGCCCTTGCGCCAACGCCAGAGCATGAAGGCGCCCAGCAGCAGCACGATGCCGGCGGCGGCCAGCTTGCCCAGCCCCTCCACCGCCTTCTCGTCCACGACGCCGCTGCCGATCAGCGCCGCGATGACGCCCTGCGGCAGGTAGCCGACGAAGGTGCCCAGCAGGAAGGCACGCGCGCTGACCTGGCTCAGCGCCAGCCCGCTGTTGATCATGACGCTGGTGAGCGGCAGCTGGCGGATCAGCACCACTGCCTTGATCGAGGAACGCACGCGGAAGGCGCGGCCGACGAGGCGATGGCGGCCGAAACGACGCTCGATCCAGGCGCGCCCGCCATGGCGCACCGCCCAGAAGGTCAGCCAGGAACCGATCACCGCACCGGCCTGCGCCAGGGCCAACCCCAGCCAGAAGCCGAATGCGAGCCCGCCCAGGACGTAGAAGATCAGCCGCGGCGCGCCGACAGCGACCAGGCCGACGACCAGCAGGACATAGACGATCTCGGCCCACAGGTCATCCCCGGCGAGGAAGGCGCGCAGCTGATGGATGTCGCGGACGATGCCGCCGACTGGGGTGAAGTAGAGCAGGACGAAAGCCGCTGCTGCCGCAACAAGGAGGAACAGGAGGCGGCGCAGTTCCTTGTTGAAGCCGGGCGCCACCGATTCAGGTTCGATTTCGTCCTCGGCGGCTTCCGGGATGTCCGCCCCGGACTCGCTCATCGACCCTGCCCTTGCCCGCGGGCGCCTTCCACGCGCTCGGCCGGCAGGGCGCGCGCGGCGAACCAGCGCACGCCGAAGCAGTCGCGGATGCCGCGCCAGAGCCGGTTGTGCACGCCGTACTTCGACACGCCGCGCAGGCGCGGACGGTGGTTCACCGGATGCTCGGCGACGACATAGCCCTTGCTGCGCAGCAGGGTGGGCATGAAGCGGTGCAGGCCATTGAACACCGGCAGCTCGCGCGTGCAGGCGGCGCGCACCACGCGCACGCCGCAGCCGCTGTCTGTGACGCGGTCGCCGGTCGCCCAGTTGCGGAAGCCGTTGCCGACGCGCGAGGAGAGCTTGCGGATGAAATTGTCCTGGCGCTTGGCGCGCACGCCGGTGACGCAATCGACGCCGAGCCGCCGCGCCTCGTCGAGCATGTGCGGCAGGTCGGCCGGGTCGTTCTGCCCGTCGCCGTCGAGGGTACCGACCCACTCGCCGCGCGCGGCGCGGAAGCCGGTCGCCACGGCGGCGCTCTGGCCGAAGTTGCGGCGGTGGCGCAGGCTGCGCACGACGCCGTTCGTTTCAAAAGTCAGCCGCTGCAGCACGGCGGGGCTGTCGTCGCTGCTGGCATCGTCCACGAAAATCACTTCGTAGCTTTCCGGCCGGCCGTCAAGGGCGGCCTGGATCTCGCGCACCATGGGTTCGATGTTCTCCGCCTCGTTGTAGACGGGGATGACGATCGAGAACTGGGGGGCGTCGGCTGTCATGTTCATCAGGATACTGCTTTCGGCTCAGGGACTTGGCGTCCATCACGGGTGCCGCATGATACCCGATGACGGCCCCTCATGCCATGCTTCCGCTCACTTCGCGACCAGCACGTCCTCCATGATGAGATAGCGCAGGTCGGAGCCGAAGAACATGTTCAGTGCATCGGTCGGCGAACAGATCATCGGCTCGCCGCGGCGGTTGAGGGAGGTGTTGAGCACAACGCCGTTGCCGGTGAGCTTCTCCATCTCCAGCATCAGGTCGTAGTAGCGCGGGTTGAACTCGCGGCGCAGCACCTGGGCGCGCGAGGTGCC
>JAEHDO010000073.1 GCA_016880375.1 Betaproteobacteria bacterium
GTAGCCGGGATGCACCGCCTGGGCGCCGGTGGCGCGGCAGGCGGCGATGAGCCTATCGATGTTCAGGTAGGACTCGCGCGGCGGTGCGGCGCCGATCTCGACGGCCTCGTCGGCGAGGCGTGCGTGCAGGGCGTGGCGGTCGGCCGCCGACACGACGGCCACCGTGCGCAGGCCGCGCGCGCGGCAGCTGCGGATGATGCGAACCGCTATCTCCCCTCGATTCGCGATGAGGACTTTAGAAAACATCTCAGCGCCGCGGCAGCGTGCCCATGTACTTGCTGATGATGCCGAGCATCACCTCGTCGGCGCCGCCGCCGATGGAGGACAGGCGGATGTCGCGGAACGCGCGCGAAACATTGCTCTCCCAGACGTAGCCCATGCCGCCCCAGAACTGCAGGCAGCCGTCGGCGACCTCGCGGCCGAGGCGTCCGGCCTTGAGCTTGGCCATCGAGGCGAGCAGGGTGACATCCTCGCCGGCCACCAGGCGCCCGGCGGCGTCGTGCACCAGCGCGCGCAGGGCCTCGATCTCGGTCTTCAGCTCGGCCAGGCGGAAGTGCACGTACTGGTTGTCGAGGATGGACTGGCCGAAGGCCTGGCGCTCGCGCGTGTAGGCGACGGTCTCGCGCAGGATGCGGTCGAGCGCGGTCCATTGCGCGGCGGCGTACAGGCGCTCCTCCTGAAACTGCTGCATCTGGTAGGTGAAGCCCATGCCCTCCTCGCCGATGCGGTAGCGCTGCGGCACGCGCACCTCGTCGAAGTACAGCTGCGCCGTGTCTGAGGACCACATGCCGATCTTCTTCAGCTTCTTCGCCACCGAGACGCCTTTCGTCTTCATCGGTACGCAGATCAGCGTCTTGTTCTTGTGCGGCGCGCCCTCGGAGGTGTTGGCGAGCAGGCAGATCCAGTCGGACTGGGTGCCGCTGGTGATCCACATCTTGGTGCCGGTGATGACGTAATCGTCGCCGTCCTTTTTGGCGAAGGTCTTGATCGAGGCGACGTCGGAGCCGGCGCCCGGCTCGGAGACGCCGATGCTGCAAACGAGGTCGCCGGCGATGCTCGGCGCGAGGAATTCGCGGCGCAATTCGTCCGAACCGAAGCGCGCCAGGGCCGGCGTCGCCATGTCGGTCTGCACGCCGATGGCCATCGGCACGCCGCCGCAGTTGACGTCGCCGAGCGCCTCGACGAAGGCCAGCTGGAAGGAGTAGTCGAGGCCCATGCCGCCGTATTCCTGCGGCTTGTTGATGCCGAGGAAGCCGGCATTGCCCAGCTTCTTGAAGAGCTCGTGCGCCGGAAAGATCTCCGCATTTTCCCACTCGTCGACATGGGGGTTGATCTCGGCGTCGATGAACTTCTTCACCGAGCGCTGCAGTTCCAGGTGTTCCTGCGTGTACAGCATGGTCGCTCCTCAGTGTCTTGCCACGGCGAACTGCACCGGGCGCAGCGTGCGCGCATCGGCCTCGCGGCAGATGGAGAGCACGTAGGCCAATACCTTGCGCGTGTCGCGCGGGTCGATGATGCCGTCGTCGAGCAGGCGGCCGCTGGTGTAGAA
>JAEHDO010000450.1 GCA_016880375.1 Betaproteobacteria bacterium
AGAAGCGCGACTGGACGAGGTCCTTCCCGACGCCGATGCCGTTCGCCAGCAGGTTGGCAAGCATGTACTGCGCCTTGGCATCGCCCTGCTCGGCCGCCTTGCGGTACCAGGCCGCGGCTTCCGCTTCGTTCTTGTCAACGCCAGCCTTGCCGGACAGCAGGAACTCGCCCAGCAGGGACTGGCCCAGCGGATCGCCGTCGGCCGCCGCCTTGCGCAGCCAGCGCCGGCCTTCTTCCTCGTTGCGCACTTCCTCCGCGGTGACGAGGGTCAGTCCGAGCAGGGCCTCGGCCTTCGGATAGCCGCTTTCAGCGGCCAGGCGCAGCCATTTCACCGCTTCCTGCGGGCTCTTCGTTACGACGCGACCGGCGCCATAAGCCATCCCCAGCATGGTCCTGGCCTCGGCGTTCCCCTTCTCCGCCGCACGGTCAAGCCAGACCATGGCTTCCTCCTGTTCGTTGCTTTGGAGCAGGCTGCGGGCAAGCCAGACCTGGGCATTGACGTCGCCCTGCTCGGCGGGACTGCGCCAGCCGTCGCGCTTCAGGGGAGGATGCTGGCGGACGCCGGCAAAGAATCGCGCCGCTTCCCCGGCAAGGGCCGGATTGCCGCCCTCGGCGGGGCCGCGCTCGGAGAGGGACATGGTCACCACGATGCCCTCGTCCGCGGCGTGCAGGCAGGCGACGCCATGCAGGCTGATGATCTGCGCCTGGCCGTCCGCTCCCCTGGCGGCGAGGTCGCGGGCGCGCTGGTGATAGCGCACGCACTTGCGGTCCGTGGCCGGCTCGGCCAGCACTTCTTCCTTGAGGATCTCGAAGCGCTTCGCGTCGCCCCGGTTCTTCAGATCATCTCGGACGCTGGCGGCAAGCTCGGCGCTGCTGCGGGCGCGTTTCGCGGGCACCTTGCTGCTGGCGATGGCCACCAGGCTGTGGCGATCCTTTTCCGCCGGGCGGAGGAAGACGAGATCGGTGTCGCTGCGGCGCACCAACGTCCAGCCCTCGCCGGCAGGCTGCTCGACCGACATCGGCACCAGCACGTAGCGGCCGGGGCGGTCCTCGGCCGGGGCGTAGGTCTGCGCTTGGCTTGCCAGGGGCAAAAGCGCGAGGCAGGCGAAGAGGGCGGTTCCGGGCAGGGTCATGGCACCCCCATGATAGACGGGATGGACGGCCTCGGCACAGCCGGCCATCGGGTGCGGGCGGTCAAGCCTTCAGCAGGCCTTCCGCCTTCAGGGCCGCCTGCACCGCCGGGCGCGCGGCGGCGCGCTTGAGATAGCCGTTCACGCTCGGCCAGCGGGAGAGATCGATTTTCACCCAGCCAGCCCAGTTGAGGACGGTAAACAGGTAGCAGTCGGCGACGGTGAAGGTGTCGCCCATCAGCCAGGCGCGGCCTTCGAGGGCCTTCGCCACGAAATCGATGCGGCGGTCGAGCAGTTCGCGCGCCGCCGCCTTCCAGTCCTCCGAGGCTTTCTTGTTGAACAGCGGGCTGAAGGTCTTGTGAATTTCCGAGGTGATGTAGTTCAGCCACTCCTGCAGGCGGACGCGCTCCATCGTGCCGGCCGGCGGCGCCAGCTGCTTTGCGGGCGCGAGGTCGGCGATGTACTGCACGATGGCCGGGCCCTCGGTCAGGATTTCGCCGCTGTCGAGGACCAGCGCCGGCACATAGCCCTTGGGATTGATGGTGCGGAAGTCGCTGCCGTCCGCGAGCGTCTGGGAGTGGAGCTCCTTTTTCACCAGGTCGAAGGGCAGGCCGGCTTCGCGCAGGGCAATGTGCGGGGAGAGGGAACAGGCGCCGGGGCTGTAGTAGAGCTTCATGTCGGTTACTCCTGGGGGTATTGAAGAGAGCGGTTTATGGATACGACAAGTTTAGCTTATGGTTGCCTGAAAAAATTTGCTTGTGTTTTGTGCATCAGCCCTGTCCAGCGCATGGTTTTCCGCGGTTGCCCATGGCACACTCTCCGCCTTATTTTCAATCGAGACCCGGCCATCATGAAAGCCCGCAAGTTCATTTACGAGTTCGAGGAAGGCGACGGCAAGGACAAGATGCTGCTCGGCGGCAAGGGCGCCAATCTGTGCGAAATGACGCAGATCGGCCTCAACGTGCCGCCCGGCTTCACCATCACCACCGAGGCCTGCCTCGCCTACCTGGAACGCAACCAGCTCCCCGAGGGCCTGATGGCGGACATCAAGGCGCGCATCAGGGCGCTGGAGAAGAAGACCGGCAAGGGCTTCGGCAGCGCGGAGAACCCGCTGCTGGTGTCGGTGCGCTCCGGCTCGGCGATGTCGATGCCGGGCATGATGGACACCATCCTCAACCTCGGCCTCAACAAGGCCACGCTCGCCGGCCTCATCAAGCTGACCGGCAATCCGCGCTTCGGCTACGATGCCTGGCGCCGCTTCATCCAGCTCTTCGGCAAGATCGCGCTGAACGTCGACGACCGGCACTTCGACGAGGCCATGCACGCGATGAAGCGCAAGGTCGGCGCCGCGCAGGACATCGACCTCAAGGCCGAGCATCTGTTGGAACTGGCCGACCAGTTCGCCAAGATCATCGAGACCCGGACCGGCAAGCCTTTCCCGGAGGATCCCTACCAGCAGCTGGAAATCGCCGTCGGCGCCGTCTTCAATTCCTGGAACGGCAAGCGCGCCGTCGACTACCGCCGGCAGTTCAGGATCACGAAGGAGATGGCCAACGGCACGGCGGTGAACGTGTGCACCATGGTGTTCGGCAACATGGGCAACGACTCCGGCACCGGGGTCGGCTTCACGCGCAACCCGGGCACGGGCGAGAACCTCATCTACGGCGAATACCTGGTCAATGCCCAGGGCGAGGATGTCGTCGCCGGCATCCGCACGCCGAAGCCGATCGCCGAGATGGAGCAGGACATGCCGGAAATCTACCGGCAGCTGCTCGAGCTCCACAACCGGCTGGAATCGCACTACAAGGAAGTGCAGGACTTCGAGTTCACCATCGAGCGCGGCACGCTCTACTGCCTGCAGACGCGCAACGGCAAGATGAATGCCGCAGCCATGGTCCGCACCTCGGTCGAGATGTTCAAGGAAGGCCTGATCAGCCGCGAAAAGGCCCTGCTGCGCATCGACCCGGGCATCCTCGAGCAGATGCTCGTGCCGCAGCTTGCGCCCAGCTTCAAGGGCAAGCCGCTCGCCACCGGCCTGCCGGCCTCGCCGGGCGCGGCCTCCGGCAGGATCGTCTTCGACGCCGACAGCGCCGAGGCGCGCGGCAAGGCCGGCGAGCGCATCATCCTGGTGCGCGAGGAGACCAAGCCGGAGGACATCCACGGCTTCTTCCAGGCCCAGGGCATCCTCACCTCGCGCGGCGGCAAGACCTCGCATGCGGCCGTGGTGGCGCGCGGCATGGGCAAGCCCTGCGTATCGGGCTGCGAGGCCATCCACATCGACGACATCCGGCGCTGCGCCACCATCGGCGACACCACCCTGCACGAGGGCGACGTCGTCACCATCAATGGCAGCAACGGCCACGTCTACGCCGGCGAGGTGCCGACCGTGCAGGCCGAATTCAGCGAGGACATGCAGACCCTGCTGAAGTGGGCCGACCGGGTCAGCCGCCTCCAGGTGATGGCCAACGCCGACACGCCGGATGACGCCTCGCGCGCCCGGGAGTTCGGCGCCATGGGCATCGGACTGTGCCGCACCGAGCGCATGTTCAACGCCACCGACCGCCTGCCCATCGTGCAGGAGATGATCCTGGCCGAGAGCATCGAGGAGCGCCAGGCCGCCATCGACCGCCTGCTGCCGATCCAGCGTTCCGACTTCAAGGGCATCTTCAAGGCGATGCGCGGCCTGCCGGTCACCGTGCGCCTGATGGACCCGCCGTTGCACGAGTTCCTGCCCACCGCCGCCCAGCTCGAGCTGGAGATCGCCCACCTGCACCACCTGCGCGACTCGCTCAAGGCGCTGGAGGAGCTGCCCGAGACCCTCAAGCTGCTCAACCCGCGGCTCTACATGCAGTACGCCGACGGCCTCACCAAGCTCGGCCGCAGCATGGAGGACTTCAAGGACAGCCACCTCGAGGAGGACGTCATCCTGAAGAAGGAGAAGACGCTGAAGAAGGTGCGCGCCCTCTCCGAGGTCAACCCGATGCTCGGCCACCGCGGCGTGCGCCTTGGCATCACCTATCCTGAGCTCTACTCGATGCAGATCCAGGCCATCCTGGAAGCCGCGGCGCTGTGCGCCAAGGAGGGCATCGAGGTCCATCCCGAGATCATGGTGCCGCAGGTCGCGACGGTCGAGGAACTGGTGCGCATCCACAGCTACGTCAAGCGCATCCACAAGGTGGTCGAGCTGACGCACGGCATCAACGTCGGCTACAAGTTCGGCAGCATGCTGGAAGTGGTGCGCGCCTGCCTGCGCGCCGGCCGCATGGCGCAGGACGCCGAGTTCTTCAGCTTCGGCACCAACGACCTGACGCAGGCGACCTTCTCCTTCTCGCGCGAGGACGCCGAGAACAAGTTCCTGCCGAACTACGTCGACGCCGGCATCCTCATCGACAACCCCTTCGAGGTGCTCGACCAGAAGGGCGTCGGCGAGCTGATGAAGCTGGCCGTGGCGGAAGGCCGCAAGACCAATCCGGACCTCAAGGTCGGCATCTGCGGCGAGCACGGCGGGCATCCCGCCTCCATCCGCTTCTGCCACGACATCGGATTGACCTACGTGTCGTGCTCCGGCCCGCGCGTGCCGATCGCGCGCCTGGCGGCGGCGCAGGCGAAGCTGCTGGAAGGGGAGTACGCCGATCCGAACTGAGCGGCAGGCCCGTGCCGCGCGGCGGCGTGCCGCGCGCCTACTTGGCCTGCGGCCGCGCCGCTTCCCGGCTCAGCTGCTTGGCCTGCACCTTGTCATTCACGAATTGCACGGAGATGACCGTGGCACCGTCCTGCCACGTCGCCATGCCGCCGGAGACGCCGGCGATGCTGATGGCGCTGGTTTCGGTGGGTTCGCCGAGGAGGGCGACGACTTCCTTCTGCGTCATGCCGGTCTGGATGCGCTCGAAGTTCTCCAGGGTGACCTTGGAGCCGCAGGCGGCGAGCAAGAGGGCAGCCGCAACAGCGGCGGCGCGGACGAGTCGGTTCGAGGTCATGGCGCGTTTCCGTAAAGGCCCTGGCGGCCGTTGCGGAAACTATGCCACAACCTTGCCCGCTGCGGGGCCGGCGCCGGTCAGGCGCTCATCAGCCCGCTAGCTGCCTGGCGTCCCTGTCCCGGGACGCTGCCCGCATTCGGACCCGTCAGGCCGGGCCGCCGCCTTCGTCCTTCCTGCACCCGTCCAGAATGTCCAGTTCAGGCTTGTAGAAAGAGGTCCTGACTTCCAGGAACCCGAGGAGGGTGTGGAAGAGGTGATCGTGGGTGAATCGCTGATGGCGCTTCCGCAACAGGGCAGGCAGGTCCAGTTCGTCGTAGCCGCTGCCGAACCAGAGTATGGCCGGCACATGCAGCTGGCTTGCCGGTGCGATGGCGCGGGGGAGGCCGTGCAAAAAGACACCGCCTTCGCCGAGGGATTCGCCATGATCGCTCAGATAGAACAGTGCGGTTTCAAACTTCTTGTCATTCCGCTTCAGCAGCTCGATCGCCTTGCCCAAAAAATGGTCGGTGTAGAGAATGGCGTTGTCGTAGGCGTTGCCGATCTCCTCTCTGCTGCACTGGCTCAGGTCCTTGCTCTTGCAGGCCGGCTTGAATCTTTCGAATTCCGGCGGATAGCGCTTGTAGTAGGCCGGGCCGTGGTTCCCCATCTGGTGAAGGATGATGACGATGTCGCCCCTGGGATGGCTGTCGATGTAGCCCTGCAGGGGCACCAGCATGCCTTCGTCGCGGCATTCGCTGTCGCAGACCGTGTTGATGTCGGGCGTCTTGTAGCTTTGGTAGGGGACCCGCAGGGCGGCGCCCTTCGAGTCGGAATTGTTGTCCAGCCAGAGGATGTTGACCCCGGCGCGCTGCAGCACGTCGAGCAGGTTCTCCTCGCCGCCGGCCTTCTTCGCGCTGAAGCGGGCCATGCCTTGCGGCGAGAACATGCAGGGAACGGAGACGGCCGTCGACGTGCCGCAGGACCAGAAGTCGGTCAGGCTGACGGCCCCGGCTTCCTTCAGGCGCGGCGTGGTGTCCCGATCGTAGCCGTTGATCGAAAGGCGGTCGGCGCGTGCCGTTTCGCCGATGACGAGAAGGATCAGTTCCCGGTCCTCGTCGTCCTTGGGAATGTGCGCGTCAGGGGCGATCGTCGCGATCGGTGCGCTGTCTGCGGGCTGCCTTCCCCCGCCGAGGAGCTTGACGGCGGAAACCAGGAAATACGCAGGATTGGCATAGGTCCGCAACGACTTGTGTCCCCGCACGAACGATGCGTAGAAGCTGCCGAAGACGATCGTCATCGCCACGATCCCGAAAAGGCATAGCCCGAGCAGCTTGGCGCGAGACATCAACTCATGCCGCCACCCGCGCCAGGCAAGCGGGGTTCGCCAGATCAGGGCGGAAGGAACAACCCCGAGGAGGATGAAATAGGCAAGCAGCCTGGGGGTGATCAGGTCGAATGCCTCGCTGGCGTCGGTCTGGGCGGCATTTCGCAGCATGTCCTCGCTGACGACGGTGCCGAAACTGTCCATGAAGTAGGCAGCCAGCGATGAGGCCAGCAGCACCAGCGTCAGTACCGGCCTGGTCATTTTTCCCAGCGCGAATGTTCCGATCAGGACGACATTGAACGCGAAGAGCGCGAGGACGAGCGACGCCAGGGCCGGAATGTTCCTGCCGTCCGCAGGAAAGGCCTGCAGGACATTCGAGAAGAAGCTGATGTTGCCGCAGACGAGCAGGAGGAAGGCGGTCATCAGCAGAATGGCGTTCCTGCTGATTTCCCTTTTCAAGCAATGAGGTCTCACGGGAAAGGCTTCAATTAATGAAACGCCGGCTTTCCCTGATCACCTCGTCGATGCGGCTTTGGTATTGCGCGAGGACCCGCTCCTTGGCTTCGCGGGGTAGCGGATTGTCTTTTGCGTCGACTATCGTGTAGCGGAAGAAATCACTTGCCGTATACGGGAAGGTTATTTTGTACTGGTCGTCCATGATGCCGATGTAGTCGTATTCCCCCACCACGAAATAGTCGGGCGCCGGTGCAAACAGGCTGCCGGCCGAGCTGTAGCTGTGCGGGTCCTGCCGCACGCCGAGTTCCCCCAGCAGGGTGGGCGCGATCTGCAGGTGCGTGGTCCGGTGGCTGACTACCGCCGGTGCGCGGCCGGGGATGTGCATGACCAGGGGCACGCGGATCTGCTCTTCGGGGAAGGTGCGGCCGTGGCCATGTCCCCAGTGGCCCTTCTCCATGAATTCCTCGCCATGATCGCCGGTGAACAGCACGATGGTGTTGTCCTTCATGCCGTTCTTTTCCAGGCAATCCAGCAGGCGGCCGACCTCCCGGTCGATGTGATGGGCCGCATTGACGTAGCGGGCATGGATCTGCCGGACGTTCTCCTTTAGGTTCATGTTGATGTAGTTCAGGTCCTTCTGGTAGTCGGGGCGGATCGCCGCCTCTTCCGGGAAGCTGTAGGGCGCGTGGGTCGATTCGAAGAACATGAAGTCGAAGAAGGGCAGAGCGCGGTCGCGCCGCTCCAGCTTGCCGATGATGTCGGTGATGTTCTGGCTGTCGCGTTTCCAGGGGTCGCCGGATTGCAATTCCTGCAGGTATTGTTCCGGAATTCCCGTGAACAGCGTGTGCCGCAACTCCGGGTAATCGAAGCTCTGGCTGGTGTGCAGCGCGAGCTGGTAGTTCTTCGCCCTGATGAACTCCATCAGGGCCGGGGCGACGCGCTGGCGCTCGAAGCTGTACCAGTAGGGGGCATAGATGCCGTAGAACATGGAGAACAGCCCCATGCGGGTACGGTTGCCGCCGCTGTAGTGACGCTCGAACCGCTGCGATGACTTGGCGAGCTTCCAGAGATTGGGCGTGATCTCCGGATCGAGCAGGTCCCAGCGGAAGGACTCGCCGACCAGCATGATGATGTTGGGGTAGGCCTTCAGCGGAGTCGACTCGAGGTTCTTCGAGGGGTAGCTGACCTCGCCCCCGGCGATGCGCAGGCTCGTCACGGCGGCGCGCTTGATTCCCATGCGCTTGAAGAGGGTGGCGGCGCTGGTGTGCAGGCGGAAGGGGATGGCCTCGGCGGCCTGCAGGTAGTCCTCCTGGCCGGTATGGGTGCTGTAGGCATAGACGCCTTCCGTCGACAGCAGGGCGAACAGGGAAACGCCGGTGGTAGCCAGCATGATCCGCCGGGAAAGCAGGCGCCGGCCCTGGTGGTGCCGATGCAGGAGCCAAAGGCTCGCCGCAGTAGCCGCGAAGAGAAGGCCGACCTGGAGTGCGACCGCCTGCATCGTGGCGTCCGTCGCGCCGAGCGCGGCGATGCCGCCGGGAGTGGTCAGCAGGTTCCAGACAAAGCCGTTGAAGTGATACTCGTACAGCCCGTAGATGCGATAGTCGGCATACAGGCACAGCAAGGTCATCGAGCCGACGACGTGGGCGACGGCATAGACCAGCATGGTTCGCCACCCGGACTTCGACGCGCCCGGCCGGATCGCCCAGGTTGCCAAGGCGGTCACCGACAAGGGGACGAGCGTATACAAGGAGGCATAGCCGGCGGTGGAGGCGACGAGGTAGGCCAGCACGGCCGGGGCGTCTGCTCCGGTGAATTGCCAGAACATGGCGATCATGGCGAAAACCGCCATGTAGAGCAGCACGAAATAGGTGTGCAGCACGGCCTTCGGCCGGCAAGAATTCCCGGTGCCTGGTGTCATGCCGCAATCCCTGAGTTCCGCATCAGGGGAACTCTATGCGCGGAGCCGTGAGCGCGATGTCAACGGCGCGTGAAAAAAACGTGAAACGCGGCGGCGCGCCCGTCGCCGGGACGACGACAGCCCGAGGCAGCCTCAGCCCGGGAGGAAGTCGACGCGGAACTCGCAGCCGCCGCTGTGATTCTCGCTCAGCTGGATGCGCCAGCCCTGGCGTTGGCAGATGCGCTGCACCAGCGAGAGCCCTAGGCCGAGGCCGTCGCCGCGGCTGCGGTCGCCGCGCACGAAGGGCTGGAACACGCTCTCGCGCTTTTCCGGCGGAATGCCGGCGCCCGAGTCGCAGACGCTGAAGCCGCCGGCGCGCAGTACCAGGCGGACGTAGCCCTTGTCGGTGTAATGGATGGCGTTGCGCAGCAGGTTGGAGAGTACGGCGCGCAGCGCCGCCGCCGGGTAGCGGCCGTCATCCCCGCCTTCGCTGGCCAGGCTCAGTTCGAGTCCGCGCCCTTCCGCCTCAGGCCGCAGGCGGTCGATCTGTTCCGCGGCCAGTTGCGCCATGGGGGTTTCCGCATCCTCGCCCTTGTCGTCGGCGGTGCGCGCCAGGCGCATGAAGGTTTCCACCAGTTCCTGCATTTCGGTGCAGGAAGCCTGGATGCGGCGCACCTGGACCTGTTGCCTTGGATCGGCGATGCCGCGCGCCAGCAGGAGGTCGCAGGAACTGGCGATGACCATCAGGGGGGTGCGCAATTCGTGGCTGACGTCGCTGGTGAAGAAGCGCTCGCGCTCGAGCGCCTGGCGCAACTCTCCCAGCGTGGCGTCGAAGGCGGCGGCGAGCAGGCCGACCTCGTCGGGAGCATAGCCGGCGGCCAGGGGCGGCGCCGCTGTCAGCAGCTGCTCGCGGTGCTGCACCTGCTCGGAGAGCCGGATCACCGGCGCGATCACCCGGCGCGCCATGAGCAGGCCGAGGCCCCAGGCCGACAGCATGCTGATGACGAAGGCGATGGCGATGATGGCGTAGAGGACGTCCTCGCGCCGCTCGAACTCCTCCTGGTCCTGCACCAGCACGTACAGCATGCTTCCCGATTCGCGGGCAAAGACGTGGAATTCATCGCCGTCGCGTTCGACTTCCTGGAAGCCGGGCCTGACCCGGGCAAGCCAGGGCGGCAGCGACGGTTGTCCGTCGGGTCCGCGGACGTACAGCTCGCTGCCCTGCTCGAAGTGGAAGGGCAGTCCCTTGTCGAGCGCATTGAGCATGTCGTCGAGCTGCTTGCCCATGGTCGATGAGGAGTAGTTCTCCTCGGTGAAGCTGATCGACATCACTACCGTGAGCGAGAACAGGCTGGCCACCACCAGCGTCATCAGCACGAATGCTATGACGATGCGCCGGGCGAGGCTCTTGACAGCGCTCATTCGCCGTCCTCCCGCTCGGCGAGCCGGAAGCCGACGCCATGCAAGGTGTGCAGCAGCGGTTTCGGGAAGGGCTTGTCGATCTGCTGGCGCAGGGTGTGGATGTGGCTGCGCAGGCTGTCGCTGTCCGGCGGCGCGTCGCCCCACAACGCCGCCTCGAGCGCCTGGCGCGTCGCCACCGCCGGGCTCTTCTGCATCAGCACGGCGAGCAGCTTGAGGCCGATCGGCCCGATCTTCAGCGGCAGGCCGGCGCGGCTCACTTCGAGGGTGTCGAGGTCGTAGCTGAGGTCGGCCACCTGCAGCAGGCGCCGGCCGCCGGCGCGGGTGCGCTTGAGCACGGCCTCGATGCGCGCGGCCAGCTCGGGCAGGGCGAAGGGCTTGGTGACATAGTCGTCCGCCCCGGTGCGGAAGCCCTGCAGGCGGTCGTCGATGGCGTCGCGGGCGGTGAGCATGATCACCGGCGTATCGCGCCGCTCGCCCTCGCGCAGGCGCTGGCAGAGGGCATAGCCGTCCATGCCCGGCAGCATGACGTCGAGGACGATCAGGTCGTAGTGCTGGGTGGCCGCCAGGTGCAGGCCGGTGAGGCCGTCCTGGGCGCAATCGACCTCATAGCCCTTGAGGGCGAGATAGTCGGCCAGATTGGCCAGGATGTCCCGGTTGTCCTCCACCACCAACAAACGCATCGCCGCCTTCTCTCCCCTTGCCAGCGGCAAGCCTACCACCGCCCCGGTCAGGACGGGGCGCGGCTGAAGCGCGAGAGGCTGCCCATGATCTCCAGCATGGCGGTGCGGATCGCCTTGATGACGCCGGACGAGTCGGCCAGCGGGCGGTCATCGCCGTCGCTGACCTCGTTGCGGATGGCGCCCAGTGCATTGACCGGGAAGGACACCTTGAAGTCATTGCCGATGTAGGCGATGCGGTTCCAGTCGGCGGCGACGGCGTAGTCGCGGTGGAAACCCGGCGCCAGCAGGTCGTAGCCGTGGGAGTAGTCCGAGGGCGGGTTCTTCACGCCGAGCAGCGGCATCAGCGTCGCCGGAATGTCGAGGTGGCTGGTGATGCCGGTGACGACGCGCGGCACCTGTCCGGGCACGCGAATCACGGCCGGCGTGCCGGTCTGGAAGCGGTTGAACTCGGCGCTGTGCCCCCAGCGGCCGCGCTCCATGAACTCCTCGCCGTGGTCCCCCAGCACGATGACCACGGTTCTTTCGAGCAGGCCCTTCGCCTTTAGGTGGTCGATGACGCGGCCGATCTGGCCGTCGACGTGGTGGGCGGCGTTGACGTAGCGGTTCTTGATCTGCGGCGTCTGCGTGGCGAAATCGGCCGTGAGGTAGTTGAAGTTCTCGAGCCAGGGCGAGGCGATGGCGCCGTCCTGCGGGAAGTCGTAAGGCGCGTGGGTGGACTCGAAGAACATGTAGCTCATGAACGGCCGCGACGGGTCGCGGCGGTCGATGAAGGCGAAAATGTCGTCGATGTTCTTCGCGTCGCGCTGCCAGGCCGGCGCGCCGCCCTCGAGGGGATGCATGTCCTCCGGCCGCATGTTGACGAAGACGGTCTTGTCGAAGGCGGGGTAGGTGAAGCGCTGGCTGGTGTGCAGGGCGAACTGGTAGTTTTGTTGTTGCAGCACGTCCATCAGCACCGGCGCGCGCTGCGCCGCGCGCATCGGGAACCAGTTGCTGCCGTAGAGGCCGTAGAACATCGAGAAGACGCCCATCTGCGTCAGGTTGCCGCCGCTGAAATGCTTTTCCAGGCGCAGGGCATCGTTCGAGAAGGCCCACAGGCGCGGCATGATCTTCGGATCGAGCATGTCGAAGCGCAGCGATTCGGCGACCAGCCAGACGATGTTCAGCGGCGCCGAAGGCGCTGCCACCTGAAGCGGCTTCAGCGGATAGGCGAGAGCGCCTTCCTTTTGGCGCAGGCTTTGCGCCCCCTCCGTTCTGGAAGCGATGCCGAGGCGCTTCGCCAGCCTGCGCATGGTGAGCGGCTGGTAGAGCGGATAGTGCTCGCTGGCGAAGAGGATCGGCTGGTAGTTGGACGCCGAGCTGTAGGCGTAGGCGACGCGCTCGCCGGTACTCAGCAGGATCAGCGCCAGCAGCGCCCAGCGCCAGGGGTTGCGCGAAGCGGCCGTTTCCAGCGGGCTGCGCCACATCACCCAGCCGTAGGCGACGGCCTGCGCCGTGACGAGGAGACTGACTATTCCGGCGGCCGTCAGCCGGGTGGACCAGTCGGCGCCAAGCGCATTGATACCGCCCGGTGTGGTCACCAGATCGATGACAAAGCCGTTGATATGGAAGCCGTACATGTTGCGGATCAGGCGGTCGGCATAGAGCAGCGCCTGGGTCAGCCCGGTCAGGCCGACCGCCGTCGCGGCGAGCAGCGCGCCGGCGCCCGGCATCGGCCAGGTCTTCAGGATGCGCCTTAGCAGGTAGGTGGCCAGCAGGGCCGGCAGCAGATAGATGAAGGCGTAACTCGCCGTCGCCGCCAGGGTCCAGCCGGCGACGGCCGGTTCGGCGAACTGACGGGCGCTCTGCAGGCCGGCCACCTGGACGACGGCGAGCAGCCAGGACAGCAGGAAGAAGCGTTTGAGGTGTCGCGTGGTCGGCAGGGCGGGCATGGCATGACTCCGGATTCGAACGGGTCATACCGTAGCAAGCGGGCCGTCAAGCCCGGCTCAAGCCGGCGTGAAAAAAACGTGAAATGGAAAAGAAACGCGCTACTGCCTGGCGAACAGCCGCTCCGGCTCGCTGAAGGCCTTGAACTCCAGGGCATTGCCGAAGGGATCCATGAGGAACATCGTCGCCTGCTCGCCCGGCTGGCCCTTGAAGCGCACATAGGGCTCGATGACGAATTCCATGCCGGCGGCGCGGAAGCGCTCGGCCAGGCGCTGCCATTCGTCCATCGGCAGCACCAGCCCGAAGTGGCGCACCGGCACCTGCTTGCCGTCGACCGAGTTGGTCGGGTCGTCCGTGGCGGTACGCTTGACCAGATGGGCGACGATCTGGTGGCCGCGGAAGTTGAAGTCCACCCATTCGTCCGAACTGCGTCCTTCCGGGCAGCCGAGGAACTTGCCGTAGAACTGCCGCGCACGGGCGAGGTCGGTGACGGGAAAGGCGAGATGAAACGGGGGCAACTCGGCCATAAGCGCCTCCTGACTGTCTGGGCGCACAGTTTGCCACGCCCTCAGGCGGCTGTCACTGGCCAGGGGATGACGTAGAACAGCACGGCGAAGAAATGCAGGGCGGCCCCGGCCAGCACGAAGCCGTGCCAGATGGCGTGGTTGTAGGGCAGCCGCCGCCACTTGTAGAAGGC
>JAEHDO010000451.1 GCA_016880375.1 Betaproteobacteria bacterium
AGGATCGTGCCGAAGGCCGGCATCAGGTGCATGAACTGGCCGGCGCGGTTGCCGCCGACCTCGGCCACGGCGCGGTTCCAGAAGATGAAGCCGAGCGCCGCCGGGAAGATGCCGGCATAGGCGATGGCGGCGAAGGCCGGCACGCCCGGCACGATCAGCTTGCCCGAGGCCATTTCCCACAGGTAGAAGGGCGCCAGCCCGGCCAGTCCCCACAGCGTGATGGCGGCGAGGAAGGAGAGGGCGTGCAGTTCCGCCGGGCGGCGCGCCAGCAGGACGGTGTACAGCGCCCAGAACAGCATCGCTGCCAGCACCCACAGGTCGCCGGCGTTGGGGCGCAGCTCCAGCAGCCGCGCCACTTCACCGTGGGCGAGGATGGCCAGCACCCCCGAGAACGATACCGCCACGCCGAGCCACTCCAGCGGCCGCAGGCGCTTGCCGAACAGCGCCCACGACAGGCCGATGATCATGACCGGCGTCGCCGAGGCGAGCAGCACGCCGTTGGTGGCGGTGGTGTGGGCGAGGCCGGTGTAGGTGAGCGCGTTGTGGCAGGCGCCGCCGAACAGCCCGAGCATCGCCAGCACCTTCCAATGCGCCAGGGTTTCGCGCCATTGCCTGCGCAGCTGCGGCCAGGCCCAGGGCAGCAGGCAGGCGAAGGCGATGACCCAGCGCCAGAATGAGAGCGCGATCGGCGGCACGTCGCCGCGGATCCAGCGGCCGACCACCCAGTTGCCGGACCAGAACAGCACGGTCAGGGTCAGCAGCAGGTAGGCGAAGGCGCGCGAGGGGGCGGGGGGGGCGGGCAAGGGGGTGTCTGGCGGGCGGTGAATGGATTCTAACCGGCGGCGAGTTGATCGAAGTCAAACCGAAGAATGGCTTATGTCATCATTATGCCGATGAATGGCCTTGGGGGTGGCAAAGCGCCCCGTCGATGGAGGAGTGCATGGGCGAGATAAAACCGCCGTCCGGCGTGCCGGTCGCGCCGGCGGCAGAGGAGCGCGAATACCTTTCCGACGACCCGCGCGACATCGGCTGGGTCAAGCAGAACGTCCCCTGCCAGACGGCCTGCCCGGCCGGCACCAACGTCCCGGTCTACATCCGGGAAATCATCGAGCGCCAGTTCGGCCGCTCCTACGAGACCAACCGCGAAGCCAACGTCCTGCCCGGCGTGCTCGGGCGCATCTGCTCGCGCCCCTGCGAAGCGCAGTGCCGCCACGGCTGGCCCGGCAACGGCGAGCCGGTGGCGATCTGCCACCTGAAGCGCGTCGCCTCCGACCTCAAGGACGCCGGCCACCGCATCACCGAGCGCCTGTATTCGCCCACCGGCAAGCGCGTCGCCATCGTCGGCGCCGGCCCGGCCGGGGTGGCGGCGGCGCACGACCTCTCGCTGCTCGGCCACGACGTGGTGATCTTCGAGCGCGAGGAACGCGCCGGCGGCATGCTGCGCTACGGCATCCCCGAGTTCCGCCTGCCGCGCGACACCCTCGACATCGAGCTGCACAACGCCCTGCGCCTCGGCGTGCAGATGCGCACCGGCGCCGAGGTCGGCAACGGCGAGGGACAGATCCCGATGTCGAAGCTGGAGCAGGAATTCGACGCCGTGCTGCTCGCCACCGGCTGCATGGCGGCCTCGCCGCTGCCGCTGCAGGGCGAGTGGGAGAAGCGCGAGCTGCGCGGCCTGGAGGGCGTCGAGTACGGCCTGGATTTCCTCGTGGACATGCACCGCGGCGTGAAGAAGGTCGTCGGCAAGCGCGTCGCCGTGGTCGGCGCCGGCTTCACGGCGCTGGACTGCGCCCGCGTCGCCGCGCGGCTCGGCGCGCAGGAGGTGACCATCCACATCCGCACCGCCGAGGAATACATTCCGGTGACGCAGGAGGAAATCTTCGAGGCCAAGCGCGAGGGCGTGCGCATCAAGGGCCTGCGCACCCCGGTCGGCCTGACGGCGGACGGCAACCGCCTCACCGGCATCGAGTTCGTGCAGAACCGCCTCGGCGGCTGGCGCGCCGGCGGCCGCCGCCAGGCCATTCCCATCGAGGGCTCGGAGTTCCACGAGCCCTGCGACACCATCATCATCGCCATCGGCCAGCAGACGGTGAACGACTTCCTCGGCACGAAACTGGAGCTGGACCGCTGGGGCAACGTCCGCGTCGGCGTCGACGGCATGACCTCGCACAAGGGGATGTTCGCCGCCGGCGACTACGTCAGCGGCGCCTCGACGGTGGTCCAGGCCGTCGGCCACGGCCGCCAGGTCGCCAGGCGCATCGACGCCTGGCTGATGGGGCGCGAGCGGCGCAAGCAGGTGGTGCGCATCGTGCCGGTCGAACAGCCGCTGCGCGAGCGCGCCTTCGACTTCATCCCGCGCCAGCACATGCCGACGGCGCCGCTCGCCGAGCGCATGAAGGACGGCCGGCACGAGGTCGAGCTCGGCCTCGACGAGAAGCTGGCCTTCGAGGAAGCCAAGCGCTGCTACCTGTGCAACCTGCGCTACCAGATCGATATCGACCGCTGCATCTTCTGCCGCGCCTGCATCGAGGTGGCGCCGAGGAACTGCATCAAGCTGGTGCGCG
>JAEHDO010000452.1 GCA_016880375.1 Betaproteobacteria bacterium
CATCGCCGCCGCCAACTCGGCCTACGACACGATGAGCAAGGCTGCCAAGCAGGTTGCCGAGATCGCCGAAGCCAACGTGGCTGCCGCGACCAACGCCACCGTCAAGGCCGTCGGCGCCGCCGCGACCAGCAAAGCCAAGAAAGCCGCCTAAGCTTTCAGGCTGTACCGTCCTCCTCCAGCCCCAGCATTGGGGCGGATTCAAGCCTCGGCTTCGGCCGGGGCTTTTTTTTATCTGGCAATCCACTCCAGGCCGCGCTTCGTCACCTCTGAGCGAATTTCTTCCATCGCCTTCGACACGGATTCCGGCTCGCCACGCATGCCCAACTCGATGTGGCGGCGCACGCCTTCGCCGCCGAACGACGGCAGGCTGAACAAAGTCGCCTTCGGGTAATCCCGCGTGATGCGGTTCATCAGGTCCAGCAGGGACGACTCCGGCGCCTCGTACACGATGATCGCCTGCTCGTCGCGCGCCACGGCGTGATGAAGGTGGGCAAGCTGCGTATCCAGCACCCATTCCAGCATCGGCCAGGACATCACCGGAAAGCCGGGGAAGAAGAAATGCTGGCGGATGGAAAAGCCGGGGATGCGGTTGTAGGGGTTGGGGATGATCGCGCTGCCGAGCGGAAACTCGCCCAGCATCAGGCGCTGCGGCGTGGCTTCGGCGCCGAATCTTGCGCGAATCTCGCGCTCGGCATCGGGATGGAGGGCGATGCCCGTGTCCAGCGCCGCGGCAGCGGCCTGGCGCGTGTGGTCGTCCGGCGTGACGCCGATGCCGCCGAAGCTGAAGACGATGTCGCCCGAGGCGAAGCTGGTGCGCAGCGCCCCGGTCAGCCGTGTCCGGTCGTCGCCGAGGTAGAGCGCCCAGTCGAGCGCCATGCCGCGCGCCTTGAGCAGTTCGACGACCTTGGCGAAATGCTTGTCCTGCCGCTTTCCGGACAGGATTTCGTCGCCGATGATGATTGTGCCGAGGGTCATGGCGTCAATGACCGGCGCGAACGGCGCAGCGCCTCCAGGCAGTAGTGGATGAAGGCCAGTCCGGCATACGCCGGCGCGATCAGGTTGAGCACGGGGACGAAGGCCAGCAGGCCGGCAACGATGCCGGCAAGATAGAGATTGCCGCGCTCGCGCGCCAGCACGCCGTCGATCTCGTCGGCGCCGGCGTGCGCCGACAGCGCGTCGTAGCTGTAGCCGCGGTAGTTGAGGTAGCCCGCCAGCAGCACCGGCAGCACGATGCCCATGCCGGGGATCAGCCACAGCGGCAGCGTGATCACCCAGCCGGCGAGGAACACGGCCACCGCCAGCAGGGCGTTGCCGAGGCTGCCGGCGAGCGTGCCGCCGTTGCGCCGCTCCAGTTCCGGATAGTCCTGCGCCGCCACCCGCTCGAGCATCAGCGGCAGGGCAAACACCGCGACGATGAACAGCGCCGTGCCGTAGATGAGCGGGATGAGCAGCAGGCCCAGCACCACCTTGACGAGGATCGCACCGGCCAGGGCAGAGGCTTCCCAGCGCTGCAGGATCCAGTTGAGCCAGCTCACCTCGATGAACAGACGCTCGACGCCGGCGCCGACCGCGTCCCAGCTCAGCCACGCCACGGCGATCCAGAAGGCCACGGCGACGAGCGTCGGCCACAGCAGATGCAGGAGGATGCCCGGCTGCAGCAGGCTTCGCAGGGCGCGTCCGTAGGCTTTCAATACTTCGGTCATTCAGTCTCCTCAATGCCGCGGCCGGCTCGTCCAGGCCTTCTGCAGGCGCTTCGCGGACACCGGCGACGGCGTTTTCAGTTCCTGCGCGAACAGCGCGACACGCAGCTCCTCCAGCAGCCAGCGGAACTCCTCCAGCCAGGGATCCGGCGCGCCGCTGTTGCGCCGCGCCTGCCGTTCGCGCTCCCACGGCTTGAAGATTCCGGCGAACTCCTTCGCCTGCCGCTCGTCCCGCGCCGGATCGGCGCGCAGCTTGTCGATGCGCAACGCCGCCGCCTTCAGGTAGCGCGGGCAATGGGCCAGCCGTTCGAAGGGCAGCGCGACGATGAAATCCTTCGGCAGCAATTCCGTGCACTGGTTGCGGATGTCCTCGGCCACGGCCGGCTGCGCCTTCAGCTGGGCCAGTTTTTTCTGCAGCGCCGCGTGCTCAGCCAGTATCGCACCGATCAGCCGCGCGATCTCCTGCGCCACCAGGCTGACGCGGGCGCGGGCCTCGTCCTTGCGTTTGGCGAAGGCCGCGGCGTCGGCCGGCAGCGGCGCCAGCATGCAGGTGCGCTCCAGCGTCGCCGCGACGATTTGTGACTTCATTTCGGCTTCCGTCCCCCAGGGCATGAACAGCAGGCCGAGCTCGCGCGGCAGGGACTTCTCGACGAACTTCACCTGTTCGCGTAATTCGAGGGCGAAGAGCCGGCGCAGTCCCTTGCGGTGCGCCGCGCCGGCCTTCTCCGGCGTGTCCTGCACGCGCAGCGCCACCGTGTCGCCCTCGTCCACCAGCGCCGGAAAGCCGATCACGCTGCGCCCGCCGGCCTTCACTTCCATGATCTCCGGCAGTTCCCCGAAGCTCCAGGAAGTCAGTCCCGCCAGCACGGCGCCGGCGGCCTCTTCCTTGACTTCGGCGCTCGCGAAGGTCCGTTCGATCGTCGACGCGTAGCGGCTGCGCAGCTCCTGCAGGTTGCGCGACTGGCCGAGCATGCGGCCGTGCTCGTCGATGGCGCGGAAGTTCATGAAGAAGTGCGCCGGCAGCATCTCGGCCCTGAATGCGTCGAGCGGCAGCTTGAGCTGCATCTTCTCCTCGGCGGCGCGGGTCAGCGCGCGCAGAAAGGACTCGTCGGCCTCGTGCGCTGCTTCCGCGAAGGCGGCGACGAATTCGTCGACCGGCTGCAGGCGATGGCGGTACTTCTGCGGCAGGGTCTTGACGAACTGCGCCGCCTTCTGCCCCAGCAGCCCGGGCACCAGCCATTCGCAGCGCACTGCCGGCACCTGGTTGAGGGCCGCCACCGGCACCGTCAGCGTGACGCCGTCGTCCTCGGCGCCCGGCTCGAAGTGGTAGGCGAGCGGGTAGCACTGGCCGTGGATCTCCATCTGCGGCGGGAAACGCTCCGAAGTGACGCCGGCGGCGTCGTGGCGCATGAGCTGCTCGCGCGTGAGGTACAGCCGCTTCGGCTCGGCCTGTTCGACGTCCTTGCGCCAGCACTCGAAGCTGGCGACGTCCACCACCCCGGCGGGAATCTGCGCATCGTAGAAGGCGAAGATCAGTTCCTCGTCCACCAGCACGTCCTGGCGGCGCGTCTTGTGCTCGAGCTGCTCGATGTCGCGCACCAGCTTGCGGTTGTGCTGGAAGAAGCGGGCCTGGCGCATGAACTCGTCCGGCAGTTCGCCCTGCACCAGACCTTCGCGG
>JAEHDO010000453.1 GCA_016880375.1 Betaproteobacteria bacterium
CAGCGACGAGCGCGCCATCGCCTTCGCCCGCCGCCTGCGCACCGGCCAGGTGGACATCAACGGCGGCGCCTTCAACGCGCTGGCCCCCTTCGGCGGCTACAAGCAGTCCGGCAACGGCCGCGAGCTGGGCAAGTACGGCCTCGAGGAGTTCCTCGAGTACAAGGCGCTGCAGTTCAAGGTAAATAAATAGCCCCCTCTCCCCCGCCCCCTCTCCCGCAGGCGGGAGAGGGGAGAAAACTGAAAGGAGAACAGCATGCTCAAGCTCTGCGGCTTCGCCGTCAGCAACTACTACAACAAGGTCAAGCTTTCCCTGCTCGAGAAGGGCATCCCCTTCGAGGAGGAACTGGCCTACCCCTCGCAGAAGGACGAGCTCCGCAAGGACTCGCCGATGGGCAAGGTGCCCTTCCTGCGTACCGACCGCGGCGTGCTGACCGAGTCGCAGGTACTCACCGAGTACATCGAAGATGTCTACCCCGAGCCGCCGCTCTACCCGAAGGACGCCTTCGAGCGCGCCCGCTGCCGCGAGCTGATCGAGCACATCGAACTGCACCTCGAGCTGCCGGCGCGACGCCTCTACTACGAGGTGTTCTTCGGCGGCAGCGTCTCGGACGAGACCAAACAGGAGGTGGAGAAGCAACTCGAGAAGGGCGTGCGCAGCCTGACCCACCTGGCGCGCTTCGACCCCTTCATCGCCGGCAAGGACTTCACGCACGCCGATTGCGCCGCCTTCGTGCATCTGCCGCTGGTCTCGATGACGACGAAGAAGGCCTACGGCCGCGATTTCATCGATGAGTTTCTGCCCGAGGCCAAGGCCTACCTGAAGAGGGTCGGCGAGCGGCCCCACGCGCAGAAGGTCAACGCCGACCGCAAGGCGGCCCAGGATGCCTACGCCGCCACCAAGGCCAGGAAATAACGATAGGAAACCCGCATGGACTTGAACTACACCCCTGAAGAACAGGCCTTCCGCGCCGAGGTGCGCGCCTTCGTCACTTCCCATCTGCCGGCGGACATCGGCGCCAAGGTGAAAGCCGGCAAGCGCCTGCACAAGGACGATTTCGTGCGCTGGCAGAAGGTGCTGCACCAGAAAGGCTGGGGCGCCACGATGTGGCCGGTGAAGTTCGGCGGCACCGGCTGGAGCGCCGTGCAGCAGCACATCTTCGAGGAGGAATGTGCCGAGGCCGGTGCGCCGATGCAGCTGCCCTTCGGCCTGAGGATGGTGGCGCCGGTGATCCAGGCCTTCGGCAGCAAGGGCCAGCAGGAGCACTTCCTGCCGCGCATCGTCGACGGCAGCGACTGGTGGTGCCAGGGCTACTCCGAGCCGGGTTCCGGCTCCGACCTCGCCTCGCTCAAGACGAAGGCGGAACGAGTGCACGCAAATGCGGGCGACCACTACGTCGTGAACGGCCAGAAAACCTGGAACACCCTAGGCCAGTACGCCGACTGGATCTTCTGCCTGGTGCGCACCAGTTCCGAAGGCCGCCAGCAGGAAGGCATCTCCTTCCTGCTCATCGACATGAAGACGCCGGGCATCACGGTGCGCCCGATCATCATGAACGACGGCGAGCACGAGATCAACGAAGTCTGGTTCGAGGACGTCAAGGTGCCGGCGCAGAACCTTGTCGGCGAGGAGAACAAGGGCTGGACCTACGCCAAGTTCCTGCTCGGCCACGAGCGCACCGGCATCGCCGGCGTCGGCCGCTCGAAGTCGGCGCTGAAGCACCTCAAGGAAATCGCCCGCAAGGAGACGTCCGCCGGCCGCCCGATGATCGAGGACACGCGCTTCCGCGACCGCATCGCCCAGGTCGAGCTGGAGCTGATGGCCCTCGAGATCACCAACATGCGCGTGCTCTCCGCCGAGAAGGAGAAGAAGGCGCCGGGGCCCGAAGCCTCCATCCTCAAGATCAAGGGCTCGGAGATCCAGCAGACCCTCGCCGAGCTGCAGATGCAGGCGCTCGGCCACTACGCCCTGCCCTGGCTGCCCGAGGCGCTCGACGCGGCGTGGACCGGCGAGCCGGTCGGCGCCGACTACGCCGCGCCGCTCTCCGGCCACTACTTCAACTACCGCAAGACGACGATCTACGGCGGCTCGAACGAAATTCAGAAAAACATCATTGCGCAAATGATCCTGGGACTCTGACCATGGACTTCAACTACACCGACGAACAGAACGCCCTGCGCGACACCCTCGCCCGCTTCATCGCCAAGGACTACGGCTTCGAGCAGCGCCGCGCGCTGGCCAAATCCGACGACGGCTTCAGCCGCGCGCACTGGAAGCAGTTCGCCGACCTCGGCCTGCTCGCCCTGCCCTTCCATGAAGACTTCGGCGGGATGAACGGCAACGCCGTCGACACCCTGCTGGTGATGGAGGCCTTCGGCCGCGGCCTCGTGCTCGAGCCCTATCTCTCCGCGGTGATCGTTGCCGGCGGCCTGATCCGCGACGCCGGCAGCGCCGCGCAGAAGGAGGACCTCCTCCCCGCCATCGCCGGCGGCGAGCGCATGCTGGCCCTCGCCCACTACGAACGCGACGCCCGCTACGAAGTCAGTCGCGTGGACACGGCGGCGAAGGCCGACGGCAGCGGCTGGAAGCTCTCCGGCGCCAAGGGCGTGGTGCTCGGCGGCGGCAGCGCCGACACGCTG
>JAEHDO010000454.1 GCA_016880375.1 Betaproteobacteria bacterium
GACAATCCTTCTGGCCGAGAAGCTGGGCGTGCCGGTGGTGGTCGATTTTTCCGGTTGCCCGGGAGATAATGAGGGAGCGAAGTTTCCAAACTGGGTCACTGCGGCCTGGCCACCGCATTTTCCGGAGATCCTGAACTGGCAATGGGAACAGAAAGTGGCGCCCTATTGGATCGAGCGGACCAAGTTTGCCGCCGATCACGGTGTGAAAATCGCTCTGGAGATGCACCCGGGATTCGTGGTTTACAACCCGGAGACAATGCTCAAGCTGCGCTCGATCGCCGGACCGAACATCGGTGCAAATCTCGATCCAAGCCATCTGTTCTGGCAGGGCATCGATCCGATCGCGGCAGTTCGCGTCCTCGGCGATGCCATTTTCTACGTGCACGCAAAGGACACGCAGATGTATGCGCGCAACCTGCCGGTGAGCGGTGTCCTGGACACGAAGAACTATACAGACGAACGCAACCGGGCGTGGATCTTCCGCACATGCGGATACGGTCACGACGCGGCTGCCGTGGCGGCGGCACGCCGATATCGCGCTTGGGTTGCAACAGGGCGCTGGCCCGGACGTGGCCGAAGGAGCGGTCGGCGCTGGTGTCGATGTTGCTGCTGGTGTTGGTGGAACCATAGTTCATGGAGGTATAGCCGAAGCCGAAGATAATGCCGAGCCCGGCATTGCCCGAGCCATCGGTCGAATGGAAGGTGCTGGTCGTCGATTCCTGGCTGGATACGAATTCACTGGCGTAGAACTGTCCTTGCAGTCGGACAGCGGTCCATTCGTAGAACACCGGGTCGATGAAGTTGATCAGTGGCAATTTGCGGGTAAAGGTCTTCGACTCGTCGAGATTACCCTCGTCGTCGTAGATGCTTTCCTGTACCGCGATGACATCTACTTGAGTGGTAGCGAGGACCGAGGCCATGGCGGCACCGGTCTGGTTGAGTTTGAACTGGGTGTCGGCAACTGCTTTGCCGGTTAATTCGACCAGCTTGCCGAAGCTCATGCCGGCGCGGCTGAGCTCGTCGGAAACGTCGGCGGTGCCGGTCAGACCGAGGGCTGTTGAACCGGCGCCGACGGGGAAGGGAGTGTTGGCCATTGAGGTCTCCTTGAGTCAGAATTCAGATGACAAGATCGAAACGCTTGGAAATCTGCCCCAAACGGATGGTCAGGCTGCGCTTGACGGGCTGGGCGAAACCCAGGGTAATGCTGCGTCGCAGGGTGACCTTGCATTGACCGTCGGCGTTGGTCGTCGAACCGGTAAAGGGCGCGGTCGTGGAAAACGAGGGCAGCAGGCCACCGGCGTCGAGTTCGATGAGCTTGCTGGGATTGACGGCACCACTTGCCTTGCGGACGTTGATCAGCACATCGACACTGCGTTCGGTGACGACGCCGCCAACCTTGGTCTCGACAATGCTGCCTTGGGCAACGAAGATCTGGGGGCCGATGGAGACACTGGCTGGCACGGGGAACTTGGTCGTCCGGCGGGGTGCCAGGGTGGCGTCGAGTTGGACAACCCCGCTGGACCATTGGGCCTCGCGATGGGTGTTGGCCATCATCGACCGGTAGGTCTCGGTGTCGGACATGTAGCCGACCCCGACAAAGCCGAAAAAGAGGCCCGCGAGACCAAGACTATGTTGCTCTGAGGCGACGCTATAACTTACGCCGGTTTCATCGTCCATGGCGCCGACATTCATGTCCAGCGAGATGGCGACATGTTTCCACTCGTGCACCGTCGGCGTGACAAAGTTCAGAACCGACAGTTCATTGGTGATGAGTTCCGTGGCGGCGACGTCCGGCAGGCCGTTGTCATCAAGGTGCTCGACTACCTCGGTAACTACCGTGATCTTGGTGTCGGAGAGTTTGCGTACTGTCTCGATGATGCCATTGTCGAGAGCCGCCTGGGAATTTGCCACTCCCAGACCGATCGATGAAAGGATGTTGCCGAAGGTGGGAGCGATGTTCTCGAGTTGTCCCGAGGCGTCGGCTCCTAGCCCGAGCAGGCCGCCATCACCCCCAGCGCCCAATGGCGCCGGAAAGCCGGCGCCGCGAAGCGCGATACCGCCGGCGCGGGCTGCCGTTCGTGGCCCGCTGCTGCGTGTCTTGTTGCTGGTCTTGCTTTCGTTTGCCATGGTGACCTCCGTGGGGTGATGTCGCGGGAAAGGACTGCGGCGAAGCTTGTCTTATCCTGCCGCAGGTTCGATGGCCCAGGCC
>JAEHDO010000455.1 GCA_016880375.1 Betaproteobacteria bacterium
CTGCTCGACTTCGACTGCCAGCCCAACGAGATCACCCGCTGCGGCAACGAGCACCGCAAGTTCATCCCGACCAACGTCTATCCGACTTCAGACGGTTTCATCTACATGGCCATCGGCAGCGACGTGCAGTGGAAGCGCCTGACCGAGTTGCCGAAGTTCGCCGCGATCGGCAACGCCGAACGCGTCACCAACGAGGGGCGGCATCGCGAACGCGAGGCCATCCACCGCGACATGGCGGCGGAGACGCGCAAGTACGCGACGGCGGAGATCGCCGCGGACTTCCGCCAGGCCACCATCCCGCACGCGCCGATCCACGACATTCCCGCCGTGCGCAACATGGACGCCGTGTCGCGCAAGCTGACTTTGACGCGCATGCCCGGCGGCAAGCAAGTCCATATGCAGCCGATGGCGGTGGACCTTCCCGCCGTGTCACAGGAGCTGACTTTCCCGCCGAAGTACGGCGAGCACACCCGCGCCGTGCTGAAGGAAGCCGGCTGCAAGACCGAAGAAATCGCCAAACTCGAAAACGAACGCATCATTGCCTGAACCATGACCACCGCCAATCCCCTCCTGCAAACACCTTCCCGTCCCCTGCCCAAGCACGTCGCCATCATCGGCGCCGGCACCATCGGCCCGGACATCGGCTACTACCTTAAGAGCGCCCTGCCGCAGATCCGCCTCACCCTGGTCGACATCAACCCGGCGGCGATCGACAAGGCCCTGCAGCGCTGCCAGGACTACGCGAAGAAGGCCGTCGCCAAGGGCAAGATGAGCGAGAAGCACGCCGCCGCCGTCGTCGCCAACATTTCTGGCACGCAGGATTACGCGAAGCTCGCCGACTGCGACTGGGTCATCGAGGCCGCCACCGAGAACCTGCCGCTCAAGCGCCGCATCTTCGCCCAGGTGGAAAGCGTCGTCAGGCCGGATGCGCTGATCACCTCCAACACCAGCTCGCTGCCGGCCGAGCGCATTTTCGCCGAGCTGAAGCACCCGGGGCGCGCCACCGTCACCCACTTCTTCGCGCCGGCCTGGCGCAATCCGGCGGTGGAAGTCATTGCCTGGGAGAAGACCGATCCGGCGGTTGTGGACTACCTGCGCTGGCTGTTCTGCGTCACCGGCAAGGTGCCGCTGGTCACCGCCGACGCCGTCTGCTTCATGCTCGACCGCATCTTCGACAACTGGTGCAACGAGTCGGCCCTCCTGCTCGAGCGCGCAACTGCCGCCGAGGTGGACAGCGTGGCGGCAGAGTTCGTGCACGCCGGTCCCTTCTTCGTGCTCAACCTCGCCCGAGGCAACCCGATCATCACCGAGACCAATACCCTGCAGGCCGAGGAGGAAGGCGCGCACTACACGCCGGCGCCGGTCTTCCGCTCGGTGGATACCTGGGTCACCGTGCCGCCCGGCAAGAAGGTCGACGTCGCGCCGGAGACGGCCGCGGCCATCCGCGACCGCCTGCTCGGCATCCTCTTCTCGCAGTCGGTGGACATCCTCGACCGTTCCATCGGCGAGCCGGCCGACCTCGACCTCGGCTGCCGCACCGCGCTCGGCTTCAAAAAAGGCCCGCTGGAGCTGATGCGCGACCTGGGCGGGCCCGAGACCCGCCGCATCCTCGACCGCCTGAAGGCCGAGCGACCCGGCATGCCCATGCCGATGAAGCCGCTGACCGCCTACCAGGACTTCTGGCGCCACGTGCTGGTCGATGACGTCGACAGCGTCAAGATCATCACCCTGCGCCGGCCCGAGGCGATGAACGCCCTGCACGACGAGCTCACCGACGAGGTGCTCGCGGTCATCCGCAAGTTTGAAGCCGACCCGGCAGTGAAGGGCTTCGTCCTCACCGGCTACGGCGCGCGCGCCTTCTGCGCCGGCGCCGACATCGGCCGCTTCCCCTCCATGCTCGGCGACGCCGCCGCCGCCACGCAGTACGCGCGCGACTGCTCGCGCCTGCTGGTGCACCTGGATGCCATGCAGAAGCCGGTGATCGCCGCGCTCAACGGCATGGCGCTGGGCGGCGGCCTGGAACTGGCGATGCGCTGCCACGGCATCGTCGCGCTGAAGGACGCCTGGATGCAGCTGCCGGAAATCACACTCGGCATCGTGCCGGGCATCGGCGCCATGGTCGTGCCCTACCGCCGCTGGCCGA
>JAEHDO010000456.1 GCA_016880375.1 Betaproteobacteria bacterium
CCGTCATTTCGCTGATGGCGATTCCGGTATCGCTGTTTGCCACGGCGCTGGTGTTCCGCTACTTCGGCCTGTCGATCAACACCATGACGCTGGGTGGCCTGGCCATCGCCATCGGCGGCCTGGTCGATGACGCTGTGGTCGGCGTCGAGAACGTGCTGCGGCGCCTGAAGGAAGACCGGGCCAAGCACCACGATCATCGAATGCACCCGATTGAACTAGTGGCCCATGCGACGATGGAAGTGCGTTCGGCCATCCTCTACGCAACGATTATTATCGTGCTGGTTTTCCTGCCGCTGTTCGCACTGCCCGGTATGGAAGGTCGGCTGTTCGTGCCGCTCGGCATCGCTTTCATCGTTTCGACGCTGGCCTCGCTGGTGGTGTCGGTGACGGTGACGCCGGTGCTCTCCTTCTACCTGCTGCCCAGAATGAAGTCGCTCGATCATGGCGATACGAAACTGCTGGCCTGGCTGAAAGCCAGCTATGGCCGCAGTTTGCAGGCGGTGCTCAACCGGCCTAAAGCGGCGTTGGCTGCCGGTGCTGTTGCCGTTCTGGTGGCAGCGGTCGCGGTGCCCTTCTTCCCAAAAACCTTCCTGCCGCCCTTCAATGAGGGAACGCTACTGATTGGCATGCGCCTTAATCCCGGCGTCACGCTGGCCGAGTCGTCGGCCCTGGCGCAACAGGCCGAGGTGCTAGTCAAGGCAGTGCCGGAAGTTGTGCACGTCGGGCGGCGCAGCGGCCGGGCGGAACTCGACGAGCATGCGGAAGGCGTTCACGTCAGTGAACTGGATGTCGGCCTGAAGCCGGCGTCCGAAATGACGCGCTCGATGGGCGAAATTTCGGCCGACATTCGCGCCCGCCTGATCAACCTGCCGGCAGCGGTTGCTATCGGCCAGCCCATCTCGCACCGCATCGATCATATGCTGTCCGGCGTGCGCTCGCAGATCGCTATCAAGATTTTTGGCGACGACCTGGACACGCTACGTGGTCAGGCCGATGTGCTGCGCGGCAGGTTGGCCGGTATTCCCGGCGTTGTCGATCTGGAAATTGAGAAGCAGGTACTGGCCCCGCAGATCAAGGTCAGTGTCAACTACGCGACGGCCGCACAGTACGGCGTGCCGACGCCACAGATTCTGGCGACGCTGCAAAGCCTGGTCGAAGGTGAAAAAGTAACGCAAGTGGTCGAGGGCGGCCGGCGCTTTGCGCTGGTCGTGCGTTTGCCCGAATCGTCCCGCTCGTTGCAAGGGCTGGGGCGGATATTGCTGGAAACGCCCGGCGGCCCGATTCCCCTGTCAAAAATCGCCACCATCGAGGATGGCGACGGGCCGAATCAGGTCAGCCGCGACGATGGCAAGCGGCGCATCGTGATTTCGGCCAACGCCCAAGGGCGGGCATTGTCCGAGATTATCGAGGACATCCGCAAGGTGGTCGGCGACAGCAAACTGCCTGAAGGCTACTTCATCACCCTGGGCGGACAGTTCCAGGCGCAAGAAGAGGCTTCGCGGCTGGTTGGTCTGCTCTCCATCGTCTCGCTGGTGCTGATGTTTGTGGTGCTCTTCAGTCGCTACAAGTCGGTCGTGCTGTCGGCGCTGATCATGGCCAACATTCCGCTGGCACTGGTTGGCGCAGTGCTCGGTTTGTGGCTTTCCGGGCAGCCGCTATCGGTCGCCGCGCTGGTCGGCTTCATCACGTTGGCTGGCATCTCGGTACGCAACGGCATCCTCAAGGTCAGCCATTACATCAACCTGATGCGCATCGAAGGCGAGAACTTCGACCACAAGATGATCCTGCGCGGCTCTCTGGAACGTCTTGCACCCGTCTTGATGACGGCGCTGGTGACGGCCTTCGCGCTGGCACCGTTGTTGTTCGAGGCCGAGCGGCCGGGTACGGAAATCCTGCATCCGGTCGCAGTGGTCATCTTTTCGGGCCTGATCAGCTCAACCCTGCTCGACACCTTCCTGACACCCGCCATGTTCTGGCTGTTCGGCCGCAAGGATGCGGAACGCCTGATGAACGATAGCGATGCCGGTGCGCTCTAATTATTGCTCTACGAAAGGAAATCCCATGAAACCGATTTATTTTCTCGCCGCTTTTGCCTTCTCCATGTCCGGCCTTGCCTTCGCCGCCGGTGGTCACGACCATGGCCACGAACGCAAGCCGCTTCACGGCGGCGTCGTCAGCGAGGTCAAGGATGTGGATTACGAACTGGTGGTCAAGCCGGATTTGATTCAGTTGCATTTGCGCGATCATGGCAAGCCGGTGGATGTCTCGAAGTCCAACGCCAAGCTGACCATCCTCGTCGGTGCTGATAAGCAGGAAGTCGAGTTGAAACCGGTAGGCCAGCAACTGGAAGCCACAGGCAGTTTCAAATTTGCCAACAGCAAGATTGTCGCGTTGGTATCCGTGCCGGGCAAAGCCACAGCAACGGTTCGCTTCGTGTTGAAATAGAAGGAGGGTCGCATGTCTGCGGTTGCAAAAATACTCCCCACTTGTATCTTGGGCGTGACACTTTCCGGTTGTGCCGGGCATACCCATCAGCTGGAATCGGTGAACGAGTCCTCACCCGTCACTGGCTCCTTTAGCCACGACGGCACACAGGTGCCGGTCATGGTTCTGGAACTCGAAGGAGCACGATATGAGGGGCGAGGATTTGAGATTAGGCGTCATCAAGACCTAGCAGAAATGCGTAAGTTGTATGGCCCTGGCAAACATTACGACCGAATTGCCAGCGGCGTGGATAGAGATCACCTAAGGAGTTCGGCATCGCCGGTACTACGTGCCCCCAATGGGGAGACGATTCGATGCCTACTGACTTGGGGGCCGGGCCAAGACCCCGCCGGGGTTTGTACAAAATCTGATGGGAAGCAGATTGCTGTTCGCTTCGACTGATTCTGGGTAAGCCTGTGTCCTCCTAATCGTCAAATTACACGATCCGTCGGACTCCATCTTTTCCAACCTGCCTCATTGCAAAAGGCGAGCCGATTCATGGAGTGCCTCAGCAAAACACCGGAACGGGTTATGGCTTATTTCAAACATTCCGCCGTCCAATATGCAGCATTACCGGCTATTTGATTGCCGGGTTATAAGCAAATTCAAAAACCGTCTTTGTGGTTATAAGTGACTCCGCTAGATTAGCGGCCATCCATAGCGAGGTGAATCATGACCCATTTCCGTAAATCGATAGCTACCGTTCTGCTCAGCCTGGTTGCCGGGGCCGCCCTGGCAGATGCCACGCTGCTCAACGCGTCCTACGACGTCGCGCGCGATGTCTACAAGGACTACAACCCGATGTTCCAGAAGCACTGGAAAGCCAACGCTGGCGAAAGCGTGGAGTTGAAGCAGTCGCACGGCGGCTCGACCAAGCAGGTGCGGGCCGTGGCCGACGGGCTGGAGGCCGACGTGGTGACGATGAATCAGGCCAACGATATCGAGTTCTTGGCCGAGAAAGGTCTGGTCGCCAAGGACTGGGCAAAGAAGTTCCCGAACAACGCTTCGCCCTACACATCGGCGATGGTCTTCATCGTGCGCAAGGGCAATCCCAAGGCCCTGAAGGATTGGGCCGACCTGGCAGCGCCGGGTGTTCAGGTCATCATGCCGCACCCGAAGAACACCGGCAACGGCCGCAATACCTATCTGTCGGCCTGGGCTTGGGCGCTCAAGCAACCGGGCGGCAGCGACAAAACGGCGCAGGAATTCGTCGGCAAGCTGTTGAAGAACGCTCCGCTGTTCGCCGCCGGTGGCCGTGACGCGACAACGACCTTCATGCAGCGTGGCATGGGCGATGCGTTGATCACCTTTGAATCCGAAGCCGAAATGATCGCCAAGGAATTCGGCAAGGGCAATTTCGAGGTGGTCTATCCCAGCCTGACCATGCAGACCGAGTTCCCGGTCGCTGTCGTCGAGAAGGTGGTGGACAAGAAGGGAACGCGCAAGCAGGCCACGGCTTACCTGGAGTACCTGTGGTCCAAAGAAGGCCAGGAGAACGCCGCGCAGAACTACCTGCGGCCGCGTGACGCCGAGCTGCTGAAGAAGTATGCGGCGTTCTTCCCGCCGGTGAAGACATTCACCGTCGATGAGGTGTTCGGCGGTGCCAACAAGGCATTTGCCACCCACTTCAAGGATGGCGGCACTTTCGACCAGATTTACGTCGCCAAGTAAGCGTTCGCCCGCCCGCCAAAGCCGGCCGGGTTCTGCCCGGCCTGAGGCTTTGCTGCGGTCGACCGGAGAATTTGGCCAAAAAAACAAGAATACTCATGTCCGCAAAATCCCAACGCGTGTTGCCTGGCTTCGGTCTGGCGCTGGGCTATACGCTGGTCTATCTCTCGTTACTGATCCTGCTGCCCCTCGGCGGCATGATACTCAAGGCGTCCGAACTCGGTTTCGGCCAGATTCTCGACATCGCGCTCGGCGAACGCTCGCTGGCGGCCTTTCGTGTCACCTTCGTGTCGTCGTTGCTGGCCGCGTCGATCAATGCCTTCTTCGGGCTGATCGTAGCCTGGATCCTCGTTCGCTATTCTTTTCCCGGCAAGCGCTTCGTCGATGCGCTGGTCGATCTGCCATTCGCGCTGCCGACAGCGGTGGCCGGCATCACGCTGGCCACGCTTTACGCCGGCAACGGCTGGTTGGGGCAGTACCTTGAGCCACTGGGGGTCAAGGTGGCCTATACGCCGCTCGGCATCATCGTCGCCCTGACCTTCATTACCCTGCCCTTCGTCGTCCGCACCTTGCAGCCGGTGATCGAGGATATCGAAACCGAAGTCGAGGAGGCAGCCGCCTCGCTCGGCGCCTCGCGCTGGCAGACCTTCGTAAAAGCGATTTTCCCGGCCATCGGCCCGGCCTTGCTCACCGGCTTCGCGCTGGCCTTTGCCCGGGCGCTCGGCGAATTCGGCTCGGTCATCTTCATCGCCGGCAACCTGCCGCTGATTTCCGAAATCGTGCCGCTGCTGATCATCTCCAAGCTGGAGCAGTACGACGTGCTCGGCGCCACGGCGCTGGCCGTGGTCATGCTGGCCATTTCCTTCGTGCTGCTGCTGGTCATCAATGCGCTGCAATGGTGGGCAGCCAATCGGCACAAAAACAGTGAGCCGCTGGAAGTGGCTGCCGGCAAGACCAAGGCGGGTGCGGCATGAGTAGCAACAAACTGACACGCGCCACGCAGGAACCGGCCTGGGTGCGTTACACGCTGCTGACGGTTGGCCTCGGCTTCCTGTTCTTCTTCCTCGGGTTGCCGCTGGTCGCGGTTTTCGTCGAAGCGCTGGCGCAGGGCCTGCCGATCTATCTTGAGGCGCTGAAGGAATCGGAAACCCGTTCGGCGATCTGGCTGACCATCGTCATTGCGCTGGCCGTGCTGCCCTTCAACATCCTGTTCGGCGTCGCTGCGGCCTGGGCCATCGCCAAGTTCGAGTTCAAGGGCAAGAGCCTGCTGATCACGCTGATCGACCTGCCCTTCGCGGTGTCGCCGGTGGTCGCCGGCCTGATCTTCATCCTCATGTTCGGCTCGCAGGGCTATTTCGGCGGGTTGCTGGCGGCCAAGGACGTCAAGATCATCTTCGCCGTGCCGGGCATGATTCTCGCCACCCTGTTCATCACCTTCCCCTTCATCGCCCGCGAGCTGATCCCGCTGATGCAGTCGCAGGGCAAGGACGAGGAAGAGGCGGCAATCTCGCTCGGCGCCTCCGGCTGGCAGATGTTCTGGCGCGTCACCCTGCCCAATATCAAGTGGGGCCTGCTCTACGGCGTGATCCTGTCGAACGCCCGGGCGATGGGCGAATTCGGCGCGGTGTCGGTGGTTTCCGGCCACATCCGCGGCGAGACCAACACGCTGCCGCTGCACGTCGAGATCCTCTACAACGAATACAACGCGATCGGCGCCTTCGCCGCCGCCTCGGTGCTGGCACTGCTGGCACTGGTGACGCTGGTGGCCAAGACCATCGTCGAATGGCGCATGAAGGCAGAGACCGACATGCTGAACGCGGAACTCCCCGGCGAGAAAACCTAATGAGCATCGAAATCCGCAACATCTCGAAGCGCTTCGGCAATTTCGTCGCGCTCGACAACATCAACCTCGACATCCCGACCGGAGAGCTTGTCGCGCTGCTCGGCCCGTCCGGCTGCGGCAAGACGACCTTGCTGCGCATCATTGCCGGCATGGAGACAGCCGATCAGGGCGAGATCCTCTTCTCCGGCGCCGAAGCGAACCACCTGCACGCCCGCGAGCGTAATGTTGGTTTCGTCTTCCAGCATTACGCGCTGTTCCGCCACATGACGGTATTCGAGAATGTCGCCTTCGGCCTGCGCGTCAAGCCGCGCAAGGAGCGTCCGTCCGATGCCGAGATCAAGCGCCGGGTCATGGAGCTGCTCGGCCTCGTGCAACTCGACTGGCTGGCAGATCGTTATCCGTCGCAACTCTCCGGTGGCCAACGGCAGCGGATTGCACTGGCTCGTGCCCTCGCCGTCGAGCCCAAGGTGCTGCTGCTCGACGAGCCCTTCGGCGCGCTTGATACCAAGGTGCGCAAGGAACTGCGCCGCTGGTTGCGCCGCCTGCACGACGACATGCACATCTCGTCGGTGTTCGTCACCCACGACCAGGAAGAAGCGCTGGAAGTCGCCGATCGCGTGGTGGTCATGAACCACGGCAAGATCGAGCAGATCGGCTCGCCGGACGAGGTGTATTCCAGCCCCGCCTCGCCCTTCGTGTACCAGTTCCTCGGCAACGTGAACGTCTTCCATAGCCGGGTGCAGGGAGGTTACGCCGAAGTCGAGTGCCGCGAGAAGCCGGAGCGGGCCACCGCCTTCGTCCGGCCGCACGATATCGACATCACCCACTCGATTGCCGAAGGCAGCCTAGAGGCGACTGTGCAGCATGTGCATCCGATCGGACCGGTGGTCCGTATCGAGTTACTGCATGGAAGGGAAATCGTCGAAGTCGAACTGTCGCGCGAGCGCCACGAGGCGCTGCAACTGGCGGTCGGCCAGGGGGTCTGGTTCCGGCCGCGTCAGCTGCGGTTCTTCGGGGCCGACAATCAGCCTTCGGCTGCGTCGGAAAAACAGGCTTTCCTGTTCTGATCTGGGGCAAATCGGGCGAACGGGGCGGGTGACATAATCCGCCCCACTTCGTCTGCACAACCGTACCCGGTGATATTGAGGTCGGTTGCAAATCGTAGAGTCCGACGGGTTAAGCGGCCATCTGCATTGCATGGTATTGCTGATTGAAAGCGGCGGGCGACAGATGGCCGAGTCGAGCCTGCTCTCGGATGTGGTTGTAGAAGATCTCGATGTATTCCGTGATCTCGCGTTTGGCCTGCTCGCGGGTCGCGAAGCGACAGTGATGCACCAGTTCAGTCTTCAAAGAACCCCAGCAGCTTTCCATCGGCGCTTTGTCCCAACAGTTGTCCTTGCGACTCATTGATGGCTTGCATGCCGAACTGCCGCAGGAGCTTCTGGTAGGCATGAGCGCAATCCAGGCTGCTCTTCGGCATCGATAGCCGCTTCGCCGCTCTCCTTACCGACATGCCTGTCGCCTCGACCAACTTGACTGCCTCCGCCTGAAACTCGGGCGTGTAAATCCCCTTCAGTGTCCGTTCCATCTGTGTTCTCCAAGTCGTCAAATTACACGATCCGTCGGACTCCCTCTTTTCCAGCCTACCTCACACGAAGCAAAGCCGGCCGCCGAAATGCCGAAAAAGCGGGTAGGCAAAAGCAAAAAGGCCGACAGTCACGACCATGGCAGCCATGACCATGGAACCCACAAACACTGGGTGGCCAACATTACAAAAATGTAATCCACGAGACAGCTAATTGTTGGCATTGGCTATCCATACTGACGCCACTCGATTCAAACAGGAGCCTCGCCATGCGTAACCCCGTCCTTGTTCTCGCCTTGATCACAACCTTCGGTGCCGGCCTTTCCTCCGTCGCAACGGCAGGCGAAATGGTCGATGTCTACAAGAGCCCGAACTGCGATTGCTGCGGCAAGTGGATTGACCACCTGAAGGACGCGGGCTTCGAGGTTCGCGCGCACAATGTCATGGACGTCCCGGCAACCCGGAAGCGACTGGGGATGCCAGACCGCCTCGGCTCCTGCCATACCGCCAAGGTAGCCGGTTATGTGGTCGAGGGCCATGTGCCGGCTGGCGACATCCAGCGTCTGCTCAAGGAAAAGCCGAAAGCCCTTGGCATCGCGGTGCCTTCGATGCCCCCCGGTTCGCCAGGCATGGAAAGTTCGAAACCCGTTCCCTACAACACGCTGCTGGTCCAGTCCGGCGGTGAAACCAGCATTTTTGCCAAACATTGATCCCAATAGGAGAAACCCATGAAAACACTCATCACCGCCTCCCTGATCGCCTTTGCATCCCTCGGTGCCGTTTCGGTCCAGGCGGCAGGAGACCATGCCAGCCATGCCATGGCTGCACCGGCCCCCGTGTCCGCTGAAATGCAAATGGTCGACGGCCAGGTCAAAAAAGTGGACAAGGCCGCCGGCAAGGTGACCTTGTCGCACGGCCCGCTGACCAACCTGAACATGCCGGCGATGACCATGGACTTCAAGGTTTCAAATGCCGCCTGGTTGGACCAAATGAAGTCCGGCAATAAGATTCGCTTCATGGCCGACACCGTGAATGGTGCAATCACCGTCGTCCATTTTGAACCAGCCAAATAGCAAAATCGACTGGCGGCGAGAGGGTGATTCCATCTCGCTGTCAGCACGCTCCACAAAATAGATCTTTCAGGGAGGTCGCATGCGCCGACTCAGGCCGTTACCCATTTTAATCCTGGCGCTTGGCACCGCCTTTGGCGCACCCGTGTTTGGCCAAGAGGCTGCCCTCGGTGCGAACGTCGATAGCCTGATCAATTACGCCAAGACGCGCAATCCGGAGTACGCCGCGATGCAGGCCGAGGCCGAAGCGTCGGGCGAGCGGGTGACGCCTGCCGGTGCCTTGCCCGACCCGAAATTCCGTACTGAATTGCGCGACATCACCCGGATGGGCGAACAAAGCGCAACGCTTTCCCCAAGTCGCGTCGGCAGCACCCGTTACCTGCTGATGCAGGACATTCCCTGGTTTGGCAAGCGCGACCTGAAGCGCGAGATTGCAGAGCTTGAAGCCGACGGTGCCAAGGGTCGTGCGCTGGGCGCCTGGGCAGATGTGGCCGGGCGGATCAAAGTCAATTTCGCCCAGCTTTATTACGTGCACCGCAATGAGCAATTGACCCGGGAAATCCTCGACCTGATGACCCGCTTGGAAAAAGTCGCCCAAGTACGCTATTCCGGCGGCCTGGCGGCACAGCAGGATGTCATCCGAGCCCAGGTCGAGCAGACCAACATGCGCAACGAGTTGATTGCCTTGGAAACCGAACAGCACCACCTGCATGCCCGGCTGAACGCCTTGCTGGCCCGCCCAAACAATGCGCCGTTGCAGGTGCCAACCCAGTTGCGCAAGCTGCCGGCGCCGGTGACGCTGGATTACGCCACGCTGGAAGAGCGCGTGCGCACCCGCAACCCGCAACTGTTCGCCGACGAATCGAAAATCAAGGCTGCCGAGAAATCTCGCGACCTGACCTACAAAAACCGCTATCCCGACTTTACGTTCGGCGTATCCCCCATCCAGTACCAGAACTCCATCAAGGAATGGGAGTTGATGTTCGAACTGAATATCCCGCTGCAACAGTCTTCGCGGCGGTCGCAGGAGCGGGAATCCGAGTCGATGCTCAATGCCGCCCGCTCGCGCAAGGAAGCCACCACCAACCAGGTCTCCGCCGAACTGGCCGAGGCCTTGTCCGGCATCGAAGCCGCCCGTCGCACGGAAAACCTGCTGACCAACAGCCTGCTGCCGCAGGCCGAACTGACCTTCAAGGCGGCGCTGGCCGGCTACGAGACCGGCAAGGTGGATTTCGCTACCTTGCTCGATGCCCAGCGCCAAATCCGGCAGGCGAGACAAAACCAGCTTAAGGCCCAAGTCGACGCTCAGATGCGTCTGGCCGAAATCGAACGTCTTTTAGGGGAAGATATATGAACAAGGGTGCGGGACTTACCATCGGCGTTATTGCGGTTGCCGTGGCAGCCGGTAGTGGTTACTGGCTGGGCGGACGTGGCGGTGCTTCCCATGGCGATGCAGCACAGGTTGCCAGCGCCCCAGCCGAACCGGCCAAGAAAGAAAAAAAGCTGCTCTTCTACCGTAACCCGATGGGGCTGCCCGACACTTCGCCGGTGCCCAAGAAAGATCCAATGGGGATGGATTACATCGCGGTCTATGAAGGAGAGCAGGACGACGAACCGGCATCGGCCAACCAGATCAAGATCAATACCGAGAAGGTGCAGAAACTTGGCGTGCGGACGGAGGCCGCCCAATTGCGCGTCCTCGACAAGGTGGTCCGCGCCGCCGGCCGTATCGAACCGGACGAGCGCCGCATCTATGCGATCTCTCCCAAATTCGAGGGCTACGTCGAGCGCCTGCACGTCAATGTCACCGGCCAGCCGGTCGGCAAAGGGCAGCCGCTGTTCGAGGTCTACAGCCCGGAACTGGTTTCCGCCCAGCGCGAATACGCGATTGCCGCCCAAGGTGTCGAATCGCTGAAGGAAGCTGGCGGACAGGCGCGGGATGGCATGAAGCAACTGGCCGATTCCAGCCTGTTGCGCCTGAAGAACTGGGATATTTCGGAGGAGCAGGTCAAGGCCTTGGCCAAGTCCGGCGAAGCGCGGCGCACGCTGACTTTCCGCTCGCCGGTTTCCGGCATCGTCACCGAGAAGAAGGCGCTACAGGGCATGCGTTTTATGCCGGGCGAGACGCTTTACCAAGTGGCTGACCTGTCGGCCGTCTGGGTGGTCGCCGACGTGTTTGAGCAGGACATCGGCCAAGTCAGGACTGGGGCCAAGGCCAAGGTCAGGATCAACGCCTACCCGGACAAGACCTTCGAAGGCACGATCAGCTATGTCTATCCGACCTTGAACGCCCAGACCCGCACGGTACCGGTTCGCATCGAACTGGCCAATCCGGGGCTGCTGCTCAAGCCGTCGATGTTCGCCCAGGTCGAACTGCCGGTGGGTGCCAAAGGCCAGGTGGTCACGGTACCGACTTCCGCCGTAATCGACAGCGGTGCCCGCCAGATCGTGCTGATCCAGCAAGGCGAAGGTCGCTTCGAGCCACGCGAAATCAAGCTCGGTGCCCGCAGCGACGATCATGTCGAAGTGCTGGAGGGTGTCAAAGATGGCGAGCAGGTGGTGGTCGCCGCCAACTTCCTGATTGATGCCGAGAGCAACCTCAAGGCAGCGATCGGCGGTTTCGGCCACGCCGCTCACGGCGCCGCGCCAACGGAAGGAAAGCCGGCAGTGCCCGGACAGGCAGCCGCCAAAGGAGCCAGCCACCAGGCCGAAGGTACGGTGGAGGGCATCGACGCGGTAGCCGGCGCGATCAGTCTCAATCACGGCCCGGTCGCCAGCCTCAAATGGCCGGCCATGACCATGGAGTTCAAGGCCGCCAACGCATCGCTGCTGCAAGGGCTGAAACCGGGGGCCAAAGTTGCCGTCGAGTTCGTCGAGCGGCAGCCCGGCGAATGGGTGATTACGGCCGTCAAGCCGCTGCCAGCAAACCAGGGAGCCGGCACGCCGGCCGCCGGCGCCAACCCGCACGCCGGTCACTGACCGAGATCCACGGAGAGTCGCCCCATGTTGGCCAATATCATCGAATGGTCGGGCCGGAACCGCTTCCTGGTCTTGCTCGCCACCCTATTCATCACTGTCGCCGGCATCTATGCCGTATTGCGCACGCCGATCGATGCCTTGCCTGACCTCTCGGACGTGCAGGTCATCGTCTATACCGAGTATCCCGGCCAGGCGCCGCAGGTCGTCGAGGATCAGGTCACCTATCCGCTCACCACAGCCATGCTGTCGGTGCCGAAATCAAAGGTGGTGCGCGGCTTTTCGTTCTTCGGCGCCTCCTTCGTGTACATCATTTTCGAGGATGGCACCGACATCTACTGGGCGCGCTCGCGCGTCCTTGAGTATCTGAATTTCGCCTCCAGTCGCATGCCGAGTGGCGTCACGCCGTCGCTTGGGCCGGACGCCACCGGCGTCGGCTGGGTTTACCAGTACGCTTTGCTCGCCAAAGACAAGACCCTGGCCGAACTGCGCACCATTCAGGATTGGTACGTCCGCTATCAACTGACCAAGGCCCATGGTGTAGCCGAAGTGGCGTCGATTGGCGGCTTCGTTCAGACCTACCAGGTCACCGTCGACCCGGTCAAGCTGCGTTCCTACGGCATTCCGCTGATGAAGGTGGCGCAGGTGATCCGCGACTCGAACCGCGATGTCGGTGGCCGTGTCGTCGAGATGGCTGAAACCGAGTACATGGTGCGCGGCAAGGGTTATTTGCGCGGCAAGAGCGACATTGAATTGCTGGTCGTGAAAAGCGAGAA
>JAEHDO010000074.1 GCA_016880375.1 Betaproteobacteria bacterium
CCTTGGCGCTGTCCAGCCGCAGGGTGTGGGCCTCGTGCGGCTGCGGCGCGGCGTCGCGCTGCCAGGCGGCGCCGGGCACGCGGGCGCAGAGCGTCTCGACGATCCATTGCACCGGGCGGGCATCGGCTTCGTCGGGGCCGAAGTTCCAGGCCTCGGCGAACGCCGCCCCCTCGGCGCACAGCCGCTCCGCCAGCAGGAGGTAGCCGGACAGGGGCTCGAGCACGTGCTGCCACGGGCGCCTCGCCTGCGGCGAGCGGACGACGAGCGGCTTGCCCGCATCGAGCGCGCGCAGGAAGTCCGGCACGAGGCGGTCGGCGGCCCAGTCGCCGCCGCCGATGACGTTGCCGGCGCGGGCGCTGGCCAGCTGCACGCCGGCCGCGTCGAGGAAGGACCGGCGCCAGGCAGCGGTGACCAGCTCGGAGCAGGCCTTGCTGCTCGAATAGGGATCGAAGCCGCCGAGCGCCTCGTACTCGCGGTAGGGCCAGACCCACTCGCGGTTCTCGTAGCACTTGTCGGTGGTGACGTTCACCACGGCTTTCACGCCGGGCGTCCGGCGCACGGCCTCGAGCAGGTTGACCGTGCCCATGACGTTGACCGCGTAGGTCTCGACCGGCTCGGCGTAGGACTGGCGCACGAGCGGCTGCGCGGCGAGGTGCAGCACGATCTCCGGCCGCGCCGCCTGCAGGGCGCGCGCGAGCGCGGCCGCCTCGCGGATGTCGGCGATGACGCTGGAGGCCAGCCGCTGCTCGAGACCGGCGGCGGTGAAGAAATTCGGCTCGGTCGGCGGCGCGAGCGCGTAGCCGTGCACCTCGGCGCCCAGCTCGGCCAGCCAGAGCGAGAGCCAGCCGCCCTTGAAGCCGGTGTGTCCGGTGAGGAAGACGCGCCTGCCGCGCCAGAACGCCGCGTTCATGCCCAGACCTTCCACGGCGCCTTGCCGGAATCCCACAGCGACTCGAGCAGGTTCTTCTCCCGCAGGGTGTCCATCGGCTGCCAGAAGCCCTGGTGCGCGAAGGCCATCAGCTGGCCCTGCTCGGCGAGGCGCACGAGCGGCTCGCTCTCCCAGCTGGTGCGGTCGTCCTCGATGAGGTCGAGGCATTTCGGCGAGAGCACGAAGAAGCCGCCGTTGATGAGGCCGCCGTCGCCGGGCGGCTTCTCGCTGAAGCCGGCGACGCGCTCCCCGGCCATCTGCAGGGCGCCGTAGCGGCCGGGCGGCTGCACGGCGGCGACCGTGGCCCACTTGCCGTGGTTGCGGTGGAAGGCTACCTCGCGCGTGATGTCGATGTCGGCCACGCCGTCGCCGTAGGTAAAGCAGAACGCTTCCTCGCCGCGCACGTAGTCGGCCACGCGCTTCAGGCGCCCGCCGGTCATCGTCTCCTCGCCGGTATCCACCAGCGTCACGCGCCACGGCTCGGCCTTGCGCTGGTGCACCTCCATGCGGTTGTGCTCCATGTCGAAGGTGACGTCCGACATGTGCAGGAAGTAGTTGGCGAAGTACTCCTTGATGAGGTAGCCCTTGTAGCCGCAGCAGATGACGAAGTCGTGCACGCCGTGGGCCGAGTAGAGCTTCATGATGTGCCAGAGGATCGGCTTGCCGCCGATCTCGATCATGGGCTTGGGCTTCAGGTGGGTTTCCTCGGAAATGCGCGTGCCGAGTCCCCCGGCGAGAATGACTGCTTTCATGATCTGCCTCCCTGCCCGAAGTGCCTTCCCTCAATCAACCGGGGTTTCACAGTCGCCACACCTTCAATCCGCCGGCGCCCAATGCCTCCGCATCGAGGCAGGCCTTGACGTCGGCCACGATGCCGCCCGGCTTCACGAGCGCCGCCATCCGC